>JAFYBS010000180.1 GCA_017540125.1 Eubacterium sp. | reverse complement strand
TGCTGATTTAACCGGCGATTTCTCGTGCGCCGGAGGCAACAGAGTATGACAGAAATTAAATAGGAGGATAATTACAAATGAAAGAGTTTACTTATGTGATCAAGGACGAACAGGGAATCCACGCAAGACCGGCAGGACTTTTTGTCAAGGAGGCAGCGGCATGTGAATGTAATGTGACCATCTCCAAGGATGGCAAAGAAGTGGATGCCAAACGAATTCTCGGTGTGATGGGACTGGGCGCAAAGCAGGGACAGGAAATCGTTCTTAAATGCGACGGCGCGGATGAGGATGCTGCTATCGAAAAACTGAGCAAGTTTTTGGAGGAAAACTTATGATAACTATGGAAGGCAAATCTGTCTTCAGTGGGGTGGCGATCGGACCGGTCGCCATCTTCACGAAGGCGGACACGCAGGTTCGCCGGGAAAGCATCGAAGATCCGGAAGCCGAAATCGCCCGGTATCATCAGGCGACGGAGGAGGCCAAAGACCAGCTTCAGGTATTGTATGACAAGGCGTTGAAGGAAGTCGGGGAAGAGAGCGCATTTTTGTTCCAGTCGCATCAGCTGATGCTGGACGACCTGGACTATGTGGAGAGTGTGGAGAACATCATCCGAACCCAGAAAACCAACGCCGAATACGCTGTGGCAACCACCGGAGATAACATGGCAGAGATCTTCGCCATGATGGACGATGCTTATATGAAGGAGAGGGCGGCGGATGTCAAGGACGTCACCAACCGCGTGGTCGGAATCCTGTCCGGTGCCGGCAGTGCCGGTATGCATGCGACAGAACCTTCGATCCTTTTGGCGGATGATCTGGCTCCCTCAGAGACGGTTCAGCTGGATAAATCCCTGGTGCTGTCTTTCGTGACACGGCACGGCTCGACCAATTCCCACACGGCGATCCTCGCGCGGACGATGAACATCCCTGCCCTGATCGGCGTGGATTATCCGGAGGACTGCGAAGGGAAGATGGCCATCGTGGACGGCGCGATCGGGAAGATTTTTATCGAACCGGACGAGCAGACACTGAACGAGTATAAAAAGAAAAAAGCGGAAGAAGAGGAAAAAGCGGCGCTCCTGGAACAGCTGAAGGGACAGGAGAACATCACGAAGGATGGCCGCAAAATCAACCTCTATGCCAACATCGGCGGAGTCAAGGATGTGGCAAGCGTGCTGGAAAACGATGCCGGCGGAATCGGCCTGTTCCGCAGTGAGTTTCTCTATCTCGAGTCGGATACCTATCCTACGGAGGAAGAGCAGTTTGCCGCCTATCGAAAGGTAGCGGAGATGATGGCCGGGAAAAAGGTGATCATCCGCACGCTGGACATCGGCGCGGACAAGCAGGTGGATTACTTCGAGTTGGACAAAGAAGACAACCCGGCGCTGGGTTATCGCGCGATCCGCATCTGCCTGACCCGTGAAGAGGTATTCAAAACCCAGTTGAGAGCAATCTACCGGGCCAGTCATTACGGAACGGTTTCCATCATGTTCCCGATGATCATCTCACTGGATGAAGTAAAAAAATGTAAAGATATGGCGGCGCTGGTTCAGAAGGAACTGGATGTGGAAGGTATCCCTTACGGTGATGTGGAGCTGGGGATCATGATCGAGACACCGGCTGCCGTGATGATTTCGGATGAACTGGCGAAGGAAGTGGATTTCTTCAGTGTGGGAACAAACGACCTGACCCAGTATACGCTGGCTATCGACCGTCAGAACCCGAAGCTGGATGATTTTTATGATTCCCATCACCCGGCGATCCTGCGCATGCTGAAAATGATTGTGGACAATGCCCATGCCGGAGGCGCCTGGGCCGGTATATGCGGTGAGTTGGGAGCCGATACGACACTCACGGAAGAGTTTCTCCGTATGGGCTTCGACGAGTTGTCGGTTTCCCCGTCGATGATCCTTAGAGTAAGAGAGGCGGTACGGAACACCGATTTGAGTAAGTAGTCAGAAAAAACTGACATATTTCATAGCAAAGGAGGGCTATCTATGACAAAAGTCAACGGCTTCGGCGCGTATCAGAACACGATGATGAACGCGCTGAACAGAAAGCAGAAGGCAGAAGCGGACAAAACGGAGAAAAAAGCGGAGGAGCAGGAGAAGATCCGAGCTTCGAAACGAAACGAAAAAGCCGACAAGTCCGGGAAAACTTCCGCAACACAGGACACGGAGGTCCAGCTGAGTGACAAGGCAAAGGCGTTGTTGTCGGAGCTGAAGGAAAAATACGGTAACATGGACTTTTTTGTCGCCGACTTCAATTCCGATGAAGAAGCGCAGAAGTATCTGTCCCGCGGCACGAAAGAATTCAGTGTGCTGATCGATCCGGCGACACTCGAAGCGATGGCAGCGGATGAAGAGACGAAAACCAAGTACACCGATATGATCGACAAAGCGACCGCACAGCTGTCCGAAATCAAGGAACAACTCGAAGAAGACGAGGGCACCGAGGTGAAGAGAATCGGTATCTCCTTCGATGACGAGGGCAACATGTCCATGTTTGCCGAGCTCGAGCAGATATCCGAGAGACGGCGGGAAGCGATCGCGAAGGAGCGGGAGGCTCGCAAGGCTGAGAAGGAGGCTGCCGAGAAGGCGGCTGAGGACCGAAAAGAAGGAAAAACCGGCGAGCTGGCCGAAGAGGAACGAAAGATCGGCGAACAGAGTCTTCGTGAACGCATCGAAGAGGCGAAGGAAAACGGGGAGCTGGAGGAACTGTATGTTGAGCAGCAGCAGAAAAAGCCGAACGGACCCCGCGCCGGACGAAATCTTTGGGATGGGATCGAAAGACCGGATGAGAAGGTGAAACGTACGATTGTCAGTGCGAACACCGTAGAAGATCTGATCGCGCAGATCAAGGGTGTGAACTGGGATGAGGTTGAGGCAGTGGATCGCAGACCGAAAGTCGGCGGCCGTTTCGACTTCTCCATGTAAATTTGAACAGGTAAATTTGAAAGAGTAATGAAAAAAGCACATCGGATGGTAGGTCCGATGTGCTTTTTTTGGAAAAAGGAGGGCTAATCTTCTCCGGGATGTGACTGGAACAGCTTGATGGCTGTTCCTTTTTTATAGGTGTAGTACATGACATGTTTGTTTTTGGGGAAATCCATCCCCATTTCGAGGGCTTTTTTATAAATCCTGTCGTAGGGAATCGACTCGTCCTCCAGCTTTTTCTCCAGAACCTTGTTCTCTCGTTCCATCATCTCGACTTCATTTTTCAGACGGAACACCTGCCGGTCCAACATGGTGGAGGTACTCTGATAGCGGACCATCCACAGACAAGAGGACAGCGAGAGGACAGCGGCGGCGAAAATCGCCAGTGCTGTCATCCGAAAGCTTTTTCTCTTTTTTTGCTGCTCGACATTGATCACGCGGATTTTCCGACCGTTATCCACAATCCGCACGGCAGTGTTTCCGATGGTGTACTCCGATATGGCTTTCACTTAGGGTCTCCTTCAGTGGTTTTGTCCGGAGTGGGTTTATCGGTTGCCTCAACGATCAACATGGTGATCGCACCGGAACGGCTGGTATAGTGATCATCGGCATACCGGTCCACGCGACGGATCACCTCATCTTCCAGCGTTATGTTGATCCTTTTTTTCAATCTAAACCCCTCCGACATGTGCCCTGCAAAAGTAAAACGTGTGTATAAAATCTACACGAACCACACATAAACTACACACATTATACATCAGAAGTATGTATGTGTCAAGGGAAATTGCTTGTTTCGCAAAAGATTTTTGAGGTTAGATTATTCCGTGTTTTCTTATTTTCATACTTGCGGGAAAATGAAAAATGTGGTAGAATGGAAAAGTCCTAGAAAGAAATTGGCAGGGTGGTTCAAAACTACCGAAAAAAGAAAGGAGAAGAAGAGATGTTTAGGAGTAGAAACATGGTGAGAAAGGCTCGTTTTGCGGCGCTTACTCTTGCTGCGGCCCTGATGATCCCGCAGGTAGCGCTTCCGACCGAGTCTTCGGCAGCGGTAACCTATCCGACGCTGTCGATCGCTCAGAAGACGATCACCGCAGGAAAGACCTTTATCCTGAATGTGAACAAAAACAGCACGACCAAGATCGTCAGTACCGATTGGGACGTGAACGATGCAGGGGATGACAACGTCGACCTGCTGAACGAGAAGAAAAAATCGGTAAAGATCCAGGGCGTGAAAGCCGGAAAGGCTGTTGTCAGAGCGAAGATCAAGTACAAGGTCGGCAGAACCGTGTTGACCAAAAAGCAGAAGTGTAAAGTAACAGTCAAGAAAAAAACGGTTACGCCGACGGCAGCGCCGACGACAGCGCCGACGACGGCACCGACAGCGACACCGGCTGCCAATGTAGTCCCGACATTCGATGGGACAACCAGTTCGTTTGTCCTCAACTTCACTACCCCGCAGGCCTGTACGGTGGCGCAGGATTCACAGGATACCACCGGAAAGATCTGGACGAACAAGGCCACTCAGGTGGCTTCCGTAAACTGGCAGGGAGACGATACCTACAAGCTGGTGATCACCAAGGTATCCCTGTCGAATGACGGCAAACAGGTCCGTGTATTTGCCGATCCGGGCAAAATCCGGAACGGTGCGCGGTTTGATGTGGTTTTGACCGGATTCTATCCGACGACGGCCACACCGGGCAGCACGACGACCAAGTATCCGATGACCGACGCGGTAACCGGTTTGGTGGTTGCGATCGATACCAACCTGACCCAGCCGCTTTTCGACAACGACGGTCATGCCAATGTCATTATCAACTTCAACCAGGATGTGACGAATTCTCAGAACTACGATACGGTTCTCGGCGGCGCTTATGAGAACGGTGCCTGGACTACCAACGCATCCAAGGTAGCCAAGGTATATGAGGTGGTAAACGGTACGGCCAAGACCACACCGCTGACCATCCTGGGTGTTCACGCGTATAACAAGAACAATGACAAGACCAAGATCGGCTACATCAATGTCGATTTCGGAACCAACATCGGAACCAGCAACACCTACCGGATCGACCTGACGGGATTCGGATCAACGACTCTGTCCACGACAGTTGTATTTAAAAATGAAACGATGATCAAGACCGATGCTTACTACGATCTTCAGAACATCACCAAGAACGGTCAGTCGGTCAACACGATCCTCTACTTCAAGGTCAGAAACAACAACGGACGCGGTCAGGTACTGACAGCAGCAACGACATCCGGAGCAGGGGTTCCGTCAACCTACGCAACCGTACTTGACGGATCCAACAACACCTGCAAGATTGCTTATATCCAGTCAACGAAGGGCAGCAATCAGATCGAGATCGGTCTGGCCGGAAACTACAACAACGCGAAATACACCGTGAAGTTTGCCAATTCCTTCCCGGCCGTATTCCTGGAGCTGGCCAACGATCAGTTGATGAACCCGGGTGGAGATCTGGTGATCACCCAGTACGGACCGACTCCGGTTACTCCGTCGGGAACCGGTGCTACCTATAACTCAAACATCAAAGCGTTTGAGATCGTTACTCCGGTCGCTTATGACTGCATGATCGCTCCGGACAGCGTTCAGAACAATGTGAAGATCTGGACGGGAAGCAATGCCGATTCTCTGGCTACCTTCTATAACGCAAACAAAAGCACAGGATACTATGACAGAAACAACCCGTGTGTCTTCGACGCGAATGAAGTAAGACTCGATGCCAGCGGACGTCGTGTAACACTCTATATGAACGAAGACGATCTGGTAAACGGAAACCGGTATGCGATTTGCCTGAACTTCTTCACCAACAAAGCATCCGGCGCCCAGATCAGCAGTGATGTTTATCTTGCTACCGTGACAAAGAAGGTTACACCGAACCAGCTTTCCATCCTTCAGGGGAACACGATGGGTGGCGTCATGAGTGTAGGCTCCGCACAGGGAGATTACCATACCATCATCCGTGTACAGTTCAGTGGGGCATACAACAACACGGTTGGCACAAACCTGCTTTCCTCGAACGGATACAGCGGCGGTTGGACCGGAAGCGCGGCTTCCAGCGTATGTTCGGTCAGCTCCTCGTCGAACATCGGTATTTCCGCTGTCCGCAAGGTGGCGAACTACAACAACGTTGTCGAGATCGAGCTGAACGGGCTTTACAGCAGCGGTACCTACAAGATCACGATGAAGGGCTTCTATGCTGCCAACGCGGCAAAGACCACCGCATCGGATCTCTCCTTTAATTACACCATGTCCAACACGACGATGTATTCCGCGAGATCAACCTTCGGATGGATCGGCGATGAAATCTGTATTTGCCTGGATATCCGTCCGACGCTGAAAGCCACTATTTCGGATGCCGAAGTTACCAACATTGCAAAACAGTACATTTCGGTGAGCGGAAGCCTTTCGGAGAGAATATCCATCAACGACGCGTACATCGACAGCGGAAAGCTTTTCCTGATGTGTAATGATGTGGATAACAAAGTACCGTATGCATTCAACGTTAAGTGCCAGGGCCAGGTGCCTTACGCACTCTGCAACCTGGGTGATTTCGTACTGTGTTCGGTACCGTCGAACATCAGTGTCAGCGAACAGATTATATACTGATCCATACGCACCTGTCCCGTGTCGCTTCTCCTCTCCGGAGGAGATGCGGCCGGGTTTCTGCGTTAAGTGATATTATTTTTTTAAGGAGGTATTGTTAAAAAATGGCAAGACAGAAACAATCCATGGATGGTAACACAGCGGCCGCACACGTGGCCTACGCGTATACCGAGGTAGCAGGTATCTACCCGATCACACCGTCCAGTCCGATGGCTGACTCCGTTGATATGTGGTCGGCAGCAGGACAGAAAAACATCTTCGGAAGCACGGTAAAGGTCATCGAGATGCAGTCTGAGGCGGGAGCAGCCGGAACGGTTCACGGTTCTCTGGCAGCCGGCGCATTGACGACGACGTTTACGGCATCCCAGGGACTTCTTCTGATGATTCCGAACATGTACAAAATCGCAGCAGAGATGTTGCCGTGCGTATTCGATGTATCGGCTCGTACCGTATCGACTCACGCACTGAACATCTTCGGAGACCACTCGGACGTATATGCATGCCGTCAGACCGGTTTCGCTATGCTGGCTGAGACGAATCCGCAGGAGGTTATGGACCTGAGCCCGGTGGCACACCTGGCAGCTCTGGAAGGAAAAGTTCCGTTCATCAACTTCTTCGATGGATTCCGTACTTCCCACGAGATTCAGAAGATAGAAAAATGGGACTACGAGGATCTGAAAGAGATGTGTCCGATGGATGCCGTAGAGGCATTCCGGAATCATGCGCTGAATCCGGAGCATCCGGCAGCACGCGGTTCTCACGAGAACGGCGACATCTTCTTCCAGCATCGTGAGGCCTGCAACAAGGCATACGATGAGCTTCCTGCCGTAGTTGAGAAGTACATGAAGAAGATTAACGAAAAACTCGGAACGAACTATGATCTGTTCAACTACTACGGAGCAGAGGATGCTGACCGCGTGATCATCGCTATGGGCTCCATCTGTGATGTAGCAGAGGAAGTGATCGATTACCTTACCGCGCAGGGTGAGAAGGTCGGCCTGATCAAGGTTCGTCTGTATCGTCCGTGGTCACCGGAAGCTATCCTGAAGGTGATTCCGAAGACCGCAAAGAAGATCGCTGTTCTGGATCGTACGAAAGAGCCGGGATCTCTCGGTGATCCGCTTTTCCTCGATGTGGCAACCACACTTCGTGAGGCAGGCATGAACGATGTCGTTCTCACCGGTGGACGTTATGGTCTGGGATCCAAGGACACCCCGCCGTCATCCGTATTTGCCGTATACGAAGAGCTGAAGAAGGCAGATCCGAAACCGCGCTTCACCATCGGTATCGTGGATGATGTGACCAACCTGTCACTTCCGGAGGTTAAGCCGGCACCGATCACCTCGGCACCGGGAACCAAAGAGTGCAAGTTCTGGGGGCTCGGCGGTGACGGAACCGTCGGAGCAAACAAAAACTCCACCAAGATCATCGGTGACCATACCGACAAGTACATCCAGGCATACTTCCAGTATGACTCGAAGAAGACCGGTGGTGTGACCATCTCCCACCTGCGTTTCGGTGACAACCCGATCCGCAGCCCGTACTACATCAACCAGGCTGACTTCGTAGCCTGCCACAACCCGGCGTATGTAACCCAGGGTATGAAGATGGCACAGGATGTGAAGCCGGGCGGTGTATTCATGATCAACTGCCAGTGGTCCGATGAGGAGCTGGAGAAGCATCTGAATGCCGAAGCAAAGAAATATATCGCGGATAACAACATCCAGCTTTACACGATCAACGCCATCGACAAGGCAATCGAGATCGGTATGGGCAAGCGTACCAACACGATCCTGCAGTCCGCATTCTTCAAGCTGGCTGACGTAATGCCGATCGATGAGGCCGTAACCTTCATGAAGGAGGCAGCAAAGAAATCCTACTCCAAGAAGGGTGATGCTGTCGTAGAGATGAACTACAAAGCGATCGATGCCGGTGTGGACGCTATCCACAAAGTAGACGTTCCCGATTCCTGGAAGAATCCGGCACCGGATGCTCCGGCCAAAGAGCTGACCGGGCGTCCGGAGGTTGTAAAGCTTGTCAGAAATCTTCTGGAGCCCATCTCAAAAATGGACGGCGACAGCCTTCCGGTATCCGCTTTCGCAGAGAATCCGGATGGCCAGTTTGTCACCGGTGCTTCTGCTTACGAGAAGCGTGGTACGGCAGTTATGGTTCCGCAGTGGGATCCGGAAAGCTGTATCCAGTGTAACAACTGTGCGTTCGTCTGCTCCCATGCGACGATCCGTCCGTTCCTGTTGACCGATGCCGAGGCAAGTGCAGCACCGTCTCAGACCAAGATCTCCGAGATGAAGCCGAAGGCAGGCGCTTACAAGTTCACCATGAGCGTATCTCCGCTTGACTGTATGGGATGCGGCGAGTGTATCACCGTATGTCCGAAGGCAGAGGAAGCTCTCAAGATGGTTCCGCAGGAGTCACAGGCAGAGCAACAGCCGGTATTTGATTACCTGGTTGCCAATGTAGGCAAGAAGGAAGACAGCGGATTTGCCGATACGACACCGAAGGGAAGCCAGTTCAATCAGCCGTTGCTTGAGTTCTCCGGTTCCTGTGCAGGATGTGCCGAGACTTCCTATGCAAGACTGATCACACAGCTTTTCGGTGAGCACATGTTCGTATCGAACGCAACCGGATGCTCGTCTATCTGGGGTAACCCGGCAGCGACAGCTCCGTACACCGTAAACAAGGATTCCCTGAAAGGACCGGCATGGTCGAACTCCCTCTTCGAGGATAACGCTGAGCATGGTCTGGGTATGGAACTCGGTCAGAAGTACCTGAGAGATCAGCTGATCGAGAAGCTCGAGGGCATGAACGCCTCCGGAGCACTGGGAGATGCCATCAAGGCATTTCTTGACACGAAAAATGATACCCGCGCGAACGGAGCAGCAGCTGATGCCCTGATCGCCGAGCTGGAGAAGGACGGCAGTGCCGATGCAAAAGAAATCCTGGCCAGAAAGGATTATCTGTCGAAGAAATCCGTATGGATCTTCGGTGGTGACGGTTGGGCTTACGATATCGGTTTCGGTGGTTTGGATCACGTACTGGCCAGCGGCGAGAACGTAAACGTCATGGTATTTGATACCGAGATGTACTCCAATACCGGTGGACAGGCTTCCAAGGCTTCCAACATCGGTGAGGTTTGTCAGTTCGCGGCAGCCGGAAAAGAGATCGGCAAGAAGAGTCTTTCCGAGATTGCTATGAGCTACGGTTATGTCTATGTAGCACAGATCGCGCTGGGAGCTAACCCGGCACAGGCTGTTAAAGCCATTGCCGAGGCAGAGGCATACAACGGTCCGTCACTGATCATTGGCTACGCACCTTGCGAGCTCCACGGAATCGCAAAGGGCGGCATGAACCACTGTCAGGATGAGATGAAGAAGGCTGTGAAGGCCGGCTACTGGAACCTGTTCTCCTTCAACCCGGCACTGAAGGCTGAGGGCAAGAACCCGTTCACGTTCACCTCCGAGAAGGGTGTGGACTTCGCCGGATATCAGGATTTCCTGAACAACGAGGCACGTTATACACGTCTCATCAAGCCGTTCCCGGATCGCGCAGACAAGCTGTTTGCCGAGTCGGAAGAGGCTGCGAAGGCACGTTACGAGCATCTGAAGAAGCTTGTAACTCTCTATGAGTAAGTTCTAAGTAAAGAACGTCTGCGGGCTTTGCCCGCAGACGTTCTTTTTTATTGCAAAAATCATTAAAATATGATATTATAACAATGTTATGGATATTATTAAAGTAATTCTCATACCGATGATATCGCTCCTGCTTTCCTTTGCATTGTCGATGTTGATCACCAGGCTGATCACCTGGAAGTGGAGAAAAGCGGGTACATTGACCAAGAGAAGAAGAGTTGTGATTTTTCTTCTTGTTTTAGTGTTCCTTTTAATACTGACTTTCTTTCTTTACTTCAACTCCTACTCCCGTGCCGGCGACCGTGCGTTGAAGGCGATGGAGGGCAGCGCGACGGTCAAAGTCGAGAGCATCGACCAGGGATACCGTTTCGACGGACCCGGGACACAGGACGCGATGATCTATTACCCGGGAGCCATGGTGGATGAGAAGGCCTATGCTGAGATGATGCTGAAGCTGGCAGAACAGGGTGTGGACTGTTTCCTGATAAAAATGCCCCTGCATATGGCGTTTATGGGGCGTGAGAAGGCCACGGGTGTACTCGATGAGTACGGAAATCAGTATGAACACTGGTATATGTCCGGCCACAGCCTGGGCGGAGCGATCGCCGCGATGTACACGGCAGCTCACAAGGATCGGCTGGCCGGGGGTATTTTTATGGCAGCGTATTCGGTGGAACCCCTTCCGGACAGTCTGAATATCGCTACGATCACGGCGACCAGGGATGAGGTGATGAACTGGGATGATTATCATAAATACCAGAATAATCTCCCGGAGAATGCCCATGAGATCACCATCGAGGGTGGAAATCACAGTCAGTTTGGGGACTACGGTCTCCAAAGAGGTGACGGGGAGGCCACGATCTCGCCGGAGGAGCAGTTGGAACAGGTATGCGATACGGTTCTTTCGATCATCCGATCATCCGGAACAGACGCTTCGGAGTAAAGAAAATGAAGAAAATCGAAATTTGATATAGATTTTTTTCGTTGGATATGCTATCATATAGGAAGATATTTGTTGGGGACGGATGAACGGAAGAGAATTCGTCTCAGGAAGGAGTGTTACATGGCAGCGAGTGAGCATGCAATTCTCTCACAGACAGAGATTGATACCCTGATTCAGCGGTTGACGCAGGTTACGGAGAAAAGCTTCAACGAAGGTTTTCATGCGGCGAACGAAGTGATCGCCAAGAACGAAGACAACGTCGACTACTCCACCGGGTACAATCAGGGCGTCAAAATCGGATACGAAAGAGGCGTATCGGATGCCTGGGATATCATCAAGAGCGTTCTTGCCAAGGGGAATGAAGAGCTTGATGCCCTGCTCCACCGCAGTAGCATCGATATTTCGATGAAGTGACAGATGTGGTTGATCCCCCGTGTTTGGCACGGGGGATTTTTTTCACGCGAGCGGGAATCCCGGTTTAACAGTAATATAAGGAGTGAAGAAAGTGATGAAGAAAGTACGTAAACACCTGAGCCTGCTTTTGGTTTGTGCGCTGATGCTGGGTGCGAATATGATTTCAACATTTGCCGTGGAGAAGGGAACGGATCCCCTCCGGACGGCGGAGGAAGTACAACCGGAGCCAACGCCCGGAGATATCCCGCCGGATGTTTTGCCGCCGGGGCCGGTGACGGAGATTGATATCGAGGCTCTTACACTGAGCGAGGCGAGGCTGTCACTGGGACTGGCCCGCACGAAAAAGCTGGAGGTGATCGGGTTCGTCAGCGGCGGTGCCTGCTCACTGGAGTGGATCAGTTCGAATCCGGATGTGGCCAGTGTGACCAGTGGAGGATCGGTACGGGCTGAGAGCCCGGGAGAAGCGAAGATCACAGCGCAGATCATTCGGGAGGGTGAGGTCGTGAAGAAGCTGAACTGTGATGTGACGGTCACCATGAAAAAGGTTCCCTATGCCACGATCCGGAGCAAGATGTACAACAACAGAACCAAGGTCAGCGGAACGATGTTCGAGGACAAAGGAAGCAACGAAGTTCACCTGACAATGTTTGATTTTTACTATCGGTCTCCGATCTATATCTATCCGAATGACAGATCCTACGGTTCTCCGTGGGAGACGATCATTCTCCGGCCGATGATCTACGCGAAGAGGGACGGAGGAACCTCGACGGTCGCGCTCGGCGTCTGGCTGCAGTCTATCGTGGAATCGGTGGGAGTGATGAACCGGAGCTATTACAAAATGAAGTTTGTCGGCGGCGGGGAAAGCTTCGATATAGACGGAAGTACTCATTCCAGGAGGAAGACGATAGGACAGTACATGAAGTACCAGCTTATGACGAACGGAACATTCCGTATCTCCGTGAACACCGGCACTCACCTGAGCCGTCTGGACAAGCTGAAACGGATCCTTTCCTCGAAGAAAGCGAGGATCGTGGTCAAGGATAAGGCAGCGAACAGAACCTATAAATGCAAGATTGACAGAGATCACTGTGACATGCTGAAAAAGTTCATCAAGGTGTATAAGAAGTGTTTGAAGACATATTAAAAATATCCCGGCGGAGGCCGGGATATTTTTTATCTAGAACTTGAATTTTTCTTTGGTCGTATACGGGACATGCGATGTCGCGCCGAACACAGCTCCGTGCATGTTATCATAGTATTTTCCGTCCACGATGACGAAAGCGTGACTGCAGGTGGCCCAGATCACATAGGGCTGGAATCCGAGGTCCTTGGCTACGGCAGCCACCGCGCAGGAAACACCGTAGCAATCACCGGTCAGACCGAAGGAAAACATCTCGATCGCCGACCGATACTGCCATCCCTTCTCGCCGAAGCCCTGCGGGCGCCAGTCGCCGACATAGGAGGTGCACGCTATGATGATCCGGAAACATTTTTCAAACTTCCGGAGGTTGCTGTCACCGGGATCCGTATGCTTCTGGATGAACCGTCTTGCCAGGAGCATGGCCTGGACCTGCTCGGCGTTTTTGGCAAAGCCCTTGCCGTTCATCGGAATGTAGCCGCATTTTTTCCGGCGGTCGAAGGATCCGTTTTTCCGTACATGGAGCATACGGTTTTTGTAGGAAAACCAACCGTGAGCGGCGTAACCGTTTTTGATCACCAGGAACTTCTTTTTATTCACCTTGACGGTTTTCTTTTTCTTCGCGATGCACAGATGGCCGAACCGGTTGAAGACGCGGAACTTTTTGTTGATCTTGATACTGCCGACGGCAGCGCGTCCTTTTTTCTTGAAGAAATACCAGTCATCGTTAACCTTCCGCCATCGATTGGTGAAGGCCCGTCCGTTGCTGTCGAAATAGAAGATTTTTCCGCCGGTTTTGATCAGAGAGTTTTTCACGGGTTCTCCGTTCCGGTAAAAATACAGGGAACCCCGTTCGCGAACCAGCCCGGACTTGACGGGCACCGGGGTCACCGAGCTTCCCGAAACAGGTTCCGGCGTAGCGGTGGAATCGGAGGCGGTTTCGGACGACAGATCCGGCCCATCACTCAGGGGAACACTCTGGGCTGCCAGTGCTTTATGAGGAGACTTGACATGGACGCGTGCCTGCCCGGACTGCGCGATTCTTTCCGAAGAGTCTCCGCTGAGAGCGAGACTGACGGCAAAAGTCAGTCCTCCGCTGAGCAGAATTACCCCTAATCCCAGAAAAATCAATCGGATTGCGGTTTTCATCAATCACTTACCTCAGTTTTCATCCCGAAACGGGAATATTTTTCTCGTGTTGCTTTTATATTCTACCACTGCTGTCCGGATTTGGCAAGTCATCTTTTCGGACCTTGCGAAAAGTCATACCACCTGCCCGAAAAACTCACAACACCGCTTGACAAGAGGGGTAGTTTCTTATATAATACTACTTTAGTTAAATGCGCTCTGGATCACGGTTTTTCGTGAATTCAGGCATCAGATCGGAGGAAAGATATACTATGACAGAGATGAAGAAAAATTATCTGACACTCGAGGAGAAAAATGAATACGAGGCAGAGCTGAAGGACCTGGTCGTCAACAAACGTCAGGAGATCTCACAGAAGATCAAGGAAGCCCGTGAGCTGGGAGACTTGTCCGAGAACGCCGAGTACGATGCGGCGAAGGATGAGCAGCGCGATGTGGAGGCTCAGATCGCCAAGCTGGAGAAAATCCTGGCAAACTACGAGATCATCGAGGATACCGGTGACTCAACGGTGATCACCATGGGCTGTACCGTGAAGATCCGGGATGTCGAGATGAAACAGGATATGGAGTACAAAATCGTCGGTTCCACCGGTGCGAACATCCTGAAGGGAAGGATTTCCAACGAGTCCCCGATCGGTGCTGCTTTGATCGGTGCGAAGGAAGGTGAGACCGTGAAGGTGGAGACTCCGTCCGGGCTGCTGAAGTATAAGGTGCTGTCGTTTAGCAAGTGACGCGACACGAGAATCCCGGAGGGATTCGAGTTGAGCGGTGGGCTCACGCCGTAATATATTTGAAAGGAAAAGTGAAGAATGGCTGAGGAAAACATCAACCAGCTGCAGCAGGTGATGCGCGACAAGCTCGCTACGCTGCAGGCCGATGGGAGAGATCCGTTTCAGATCACCAAGTGTGACGTAACGCATCACTCCACGGATGTACTGGAAAACTACGATGAGCTGGAGGGAAAGACGGTGACCATCGCCGGTCGTATGATGACCAAGCGCGTGATGGGGAAAGCGTCGTTCTGCAAGCTCCGTGACCTGAAGGGTGACCTGCAGGCATATGTGGCCCGTGACAATGTGGGCGAAGAGGATTACAAGGTTTTTAAGAAGGCGGATATCGGTGATATCTATGCCATCACCGGTGAAGTGTTCAAAACAAAAACCGGTGAGATTAGTGTTCACGCTGCGAAGATCGTGCTGCTGACCAAGACCATCCAGGTGATGCCGGAGAAGTTCCACGGGCTCACCGATACGGATATGCGCTATCGTCAGCGGTATCTCGACCTGATCATGAACGAGGAGGTAAAGGATACCTTCGTTAAGCGTTCACAGATCATCCACGCCATCCGGGAATATCTGGACGGGCAGGGCTTCATGGAGGTGGAGACCCCGATGATCGTGGAGAATGCCGGCGGTGCGGCTGCGCGCCCCTTTACCACGCATTATAATGCTTTAAATGAGGACCGGAATCTCCGTATTTCTCTGGAACTGTATCTGAAACGACTGATCGTCGGAGGGCTGGAGAAGGTGTACGAGATCGGCCGTGTGTTCCGGAACGAGGGAACCGATGGTCGTCACAACCCCGAGTTTACGCTGATGGAGCTCTATCAGGCTTATACCGACTACTATGGGATGATGGATCTGACCGAGAATATGTTCCGTTATGTGGCTGAGAAGGTGTGCGGAAAGACGTTGCTGCCGTATCAGGACGTGGAGATCGATCTGGGCAAGCCATTTGAGCGGATCACGATGATCGACGCGATCAAGAAGTACGCGAACATCGATTTTAATGAAGTGAAGGATGATGCTGCCGCGAAGGCTCTCGCGAAGGAGCATCACGTCGAATACGAGGAACGTCACAAGAGGGGAGACATCATCAGTCTCTTCTTCGAGGAGTACGTGGAGGAGCATCTGATCCAGCCGACCTTCGTCATGGATCATCCGATCGAGATCTCGCCGCTGACGAAGAAAAAGCCGGACGATCCGTCTCTGGTGGAGCGTTTTGAGCTCTTCATCTACGGCCGTGAGATGTGCAACGCTTACTCCGAGCTGAACGACCCCATCGACCAGCGCGAGCGCTTCGCCGCGCAGGAGGAGGCTTTCGCCGCCGGTGACGAGGAGGCAAACCACACCGATCAGGATTTCCTGAACGCGTTGGATATCGGTATGCCCCCGACAGGCGGCATCGGATACGGTATCGACCGTCTGGTGATGCTGTTGACGAACCAGCCGGCGATCAGGGATGTTATCCTTTTCCCGACGCTGAAGTCGCTTGAGAAGTAATGTGTTAAAGGCGAGAGCAAAACTCTCGCTTTTTGACTACTGTTTTGATAAAAATGTGAGGAAACTCTATGATGACAATAGATGAAATAAAAGAAAAGTCCACGGAGGTATTTGATGAATATCCCGTCGGAACGGTCATGTTATTTGGTTCATATGCGACCGGTACACAAACTGAAATCAGCGATGTGGATATGATTATTAAAAACTCTGATCTGGGTATACTCGAGATGTCCAGAATGCGCCAACAATTAGCGTCTGTTCTCGAAAAAAGAATAGACTTAGTAAGTGAGGATGATTTATCGGATGTTTTCAGGTTTTTGATACATGATGAGGAGGTGCTTATCTATGAAAAACAGAGATGACGCCCTTGTCAGAAAAATGCTTGAGTATTGTGATGAAACTGATGAAGCAATTCAAACATTTGGAGATGATGAAAACCTGCTCGCAGAGAACAAGGTATTCAGTTATGGATGAAAACGGGATTCAGAAAGGATCTCCTGAGGAGGTTTATCACAGAATAATCGATGGAACAGGAATAAGCATGAATCAGTTTTCCGATGAGAAGATTGTTGAGTTTATCAGAGGTGTTATGAATTATTGATCCAGTAGAAGAAAGGCTTTGATGTGGGATAGTTGGATAAGCTACGGGGGTTCGGGTTGAATCCCCTTTTTTCTTGTCGGGATGTGTAATGACACAGTCTTTGGGATTGCGAAATAGGACAATGGGTGGTATAATGAAAAATGCTGAAGGTTAATGATGGAGAAAGCAATCATTCGGTTCAAACACATGGATACACTGATAAGGAGGGCAACATGATCTATATCGTAGCTATCGCTCTGGGAGCAGCGCTGATGGTGACGAATATCGTCCGGTATATCCTGTTTATCAGAAAAACCAAGGACGTTCTGTCATCCGGAGACAAAAAGGATATCGTATGGGAATACATTTCCCTAGTTTTACTCATATTTTTCCTGATTGGATACATTCTTGTTGCAGTTTTAGGCAATCCGGATGCGATTATGGCAGGTATACTGCTCGGCGGTAGCATTTTTGTAGCAATCGTGCTGACTTTGATGATCCGACTTGTGAAGACAACTAAGATGAATTCTCTTGATATAGCAGAGACGCTTATAGGTGTTGTCGATGCCAGAGACCCCAATCTGAACGGGCATAGCCGGTATGTACAAAATCTGACGATGCTGTTGTATGAATATCTTCCTGCATCAAAAAAGATCGGGATCAATGAACTGAGCCTTGAGTATGCGGCACTGATGCATGATGTCGGGAAACTTGGGATTCCGGAGAGCATCCTGAACAAGCCGGCTAAGTTGGATGATGAGGAGTGGAAAGTTATGAAGACGCATCCTCGGGTAGGCGTGGAGATACTGAACTCCCTGCCGTCGTTCCGCGAAATCCTTCCTTGGATCGAGTATCATCATGAGCGGGTTGACGGGAAGGGATATTATAGCATCCCCGGAGATGAGATCCCCTATCCGGCTAGGGTGCTGGCGGTGGCAGATACATATTCAGCAATTACGATGAGACGATCCTACAAGGATCCGAGAACGCATGAGGACGCGATCCGGATTATGAAGGAAGTGGCCGGGACGCAGCTTGATAAGGATATTGTTGATATCCTGTGTTCAATCCCGAAAGAAAAACTGATGGCGTGCGTACCGGATACGGTTGAAGTATAGGCTTTCATAGAACCTCCATATAGAAGCAGGCAGGTGACCGCTATGGTTTACCTGCCTGTTTAATTTATAGACAC
>JAFYBS010000179.1 GCA_017540125.1 Eubacterium sp. | reverse complement strand
GTGTATTCCCTGTCTCCCCAGTGCCGGTTCCGGTGTTCGATCCATCGTTCGGTCCGCTCCCGGTGCCCGATGTGCCGTCGCCAGTGCCTGCTGATGAGTCGGATCCCGGTGTGGTCGGGGTGAGAGTTGCTAATGGTGTCGGGGAGGGAGTAGGAGTGGCTCCGGTAGACGGACTGCCTTCGCCGGAAGTGCTTTCGCCGCCACTACCGTTTCCGGAGCTACCGCTACTACTGCTACCGGAACTACTACCACTTCCTGACCCCGAACTTTCCGATGAGCTGCCGGTTGAGGATCCGCTGCCCGATCCGGAACCGCTACTGCCTCCACCGCTATACGAACCACCGGATGATCCGGAACCTCCGCTGTAGCCTGAGCCACCACTTCTGGAACCGCTGCCACTTGAACCGGAGCCTCCACTATAACCTGAGCCACCGCTACTTCCCGATCCACCGTTGCTGCCACCCGAGCCGGAGCCACTGCCCGAGCCACCACTGCCTGATCCTGAACCTGAGCCGCCGCCGGAACCACTACCTGACCCGGCGCCACTGCCTGCTCCGCTCCCACTCCCACTACTCGATCGATCCGCCTGGTCTTCTACAACCATAGACTCCCTATCCAGGCCGGTTGCGACGAGGGTTGATGGGTCGATATGGGCACTCTTCAGGATGATCTTCTCATATCCTATATGTTCGAACGCGTTCTCTCCGATTGTCTCGACCGTCGACGGGATGGTCAGGACACCGGTCACATTGACACAGTCACGGATGGCCCGGGCTCCGATCACCTTCACATGTCCCGGATCGAATTCCGTCAGCTCCAGATGACCCTCGAGGACACCGGTAGAATCGTCCGCGCTGCCCAGCGTCGTCACGCCTTCCGGACAGATGAATTTTTTGACCACCTCACCGTCGAAATATCCTTTTTCTACAGTAGTAATCCCACGGAAAAACAGATCCGGTGTCGATGCCGCCAGACGGTCCGCCGTGGAGCCGACCAGCGAAACTAGCTTTGTCGCACGAGGTTTGAATGACTCCAGTTCGATCTCACAATCGGGGTTCTTCACGAAGATATCGACCAGGGATGTGGCGTCGGCAGCCATATTCAGAAACGCTCCTCGTTCTACTTTTGTAACACCATATGGAATCGTCACATTCTTCAGTTCTATGCAGTCATCGAACGCCCCGGCCGCGATCACCTCGGTATCGGGCTCGATATAGGGATCGTCTCCGCTGTCTATGGCCATCCTCGTCAGGACTTTCTTCCCGTCGATGGTTTCGTAGGTGGCCGCCGGCTCCCAGAGGGCATAGACCGTGAACTCCTCTCCTTCCCGCAGTCCGTAGGCGTCGTAGGTGTTTCCGGCCAGTGCCGTGCCGTCGGGCGTGGCCGACCATCCGCGGAAGGCGTATCCTTTTTTCCGAAGGGCCGCACGGGTTTTGGCGCCGTCCGCCAGCGATGTTGCCGCGCTTCCGATCACCGATTCCGAGGCCAGCGTGCCGGTGGCACCGTCCGGATCGTAGTTTACCGTAACGTATTTGTCCCGCCAGATTGCGTATACGTTGACGGAGTCGGCCTCCGGAGGTACGATAGATGTGACCGGCTCGGTCGCGTCGGGTGTCTCTCCCCATCCGGCGAAGCATTTGCCGTCCGGCGGGAGAAAAGTGGTGGTTGCGGTCAATGATTCCGGCACGTTCTCTCCGATGTAGTAGGAGCCGTTGGCCTGTGACCCGGATCCGCCGTTGGCCTGGTAACGGATGGCTCCTTTGGCCAGCATCCGGTAGGTCCCGTCAGCCTGTTCCTCGAATTTCATGGCGTCTCTGCGGTCGCTCCGCACCACGACCGCCGGATAGGTGGCTACTTTCTTCCCGTTCGTATTTTTCTCAAATCCTCCCGATGCTGTCCGGTACACGCTGTAATAATGGTATTTCAGATCATCCGTCGTGAACCAGTACCACTGGGTACAGGAGCAGGTCAGGGCTTCTCTGGCGGGGTAGGTGAGGCCGTAGGCATACCCGCCGCCCTGGGTGTACAGGGATGTGTAATCACCGTAGCCGTAGTTTGGCGTGGCGGGCAGGGTATACAGATAGGAGTTCGTCACTCCGCAGGGTCTCAGTGCCAGAAATGTGTCCACATCGGTGGTCGCTCCGTCCTTCGCGAAGGATTCGATAGCCACCGGAGATACCAGTCGCGCGTCGTAGATCAGCGACCAGTACCGTGGCGGTCCTCCGGAGAAGGGGTCTTTCGCCAGGTAGCCGAGCAGCTCGGAGGAGAGCTCGGAGGCGTGTCCGGCCAGTGCTCCGATGGATTGCTCGGAGGTGTAGGTTCCGATGTGGTTGTCACATTCGAAGGCGCCCTGTCCACAGTAGGTCCAGGTGGTGTTCAAGGTCCCTGTCGTTCCGACAAATCGTACTTTGTCTCCCGGTGTCAGATTCGATACCGTCTTGATGTCTCCTGTTTCTGCCGATGCGTTCCGGGGCTCCTGTCCCGGCAGGATGCCGGCCACGCCCAAAATCAGCGCAAGGCACAGCAAGTGCGCCAGGAGCGCACCCCTGTATATTTTTAGAAATTTGATCATATAGTATTCCTCCCTTTTCTAAAGATTCTTCTGTCGTGTAGTGATTTTTCTGAAATTCGGCAAGACTCGTTGCCATGACGTCCACGGGGCTCCGAACGGTTCCCGGCGAACTAGATTTGTTTGATACAACATGATGTACAGATGCGTAGATACATCCACACGATGTTGTGTTTCCTCGAGGGAAGTCCATCATATCACAGAGGGGCGTCCTTGTCAATCATTTTTTTGATGGCGTGAGAATAAAATTTCCCTTGCTTTCGTGCCATTTTTATGGTAAAGTTACTATATCTGTCCGATGATACGGGATAGCGTTGCCGATTTGGCAAGAGGAGAAATTATGAGAAAACAAAGTGTAGGGAAGATCATCCTTATCTATTTTCTGAAGACTATCGGGGTTCTGGCTCTGCTGGCAGGCGTCGGTCTGCTCAGCTATTACCTGACAATGCTGTATTACAAGCAGACGGATAAGCAGGAGCGTTCCACTTCCTATCAGCATGTGATCGGCGTGAATGCGGGTACCGAGTCCAGCAATCTCATCTACGCGTATAACGAGAGTGACGGCCATATCACGGCGATGCTGCTGGAGCTTTTTGATCAGGATTCGAAGAATATGACTTATGTGACGGTTCCGATCAATATGCAGATCGAGATGACGCAGGCGACGTATGCCGAGGTTCTGAAGGCGAATACTTCGATTCCGCAGGTGGTGCGGCTAGGGGATGTGCCGAATTATTTCGGTGGGGATGTGGCCTACGAGTACGGGATTATGATCCTGCAGGATGCGGTTCCGGTGGATATCGGGTATTTCACGGCGATGCCGGATACGAAGTTCAATGTTTATTATGAGTATGAGGCGAAGAAGCCGGGCTGCTACAATCCGACCGAGGCTTTCATCTCGAGTATGAAGAAGTGTACCACCAAGTCGGATATGGATGAGATGATTGCGGATTTGTGGGATGAGCAGATTTCGGATATCACGTTGTCGCAGCGTCAGAATTATTCGGAGGCGCTGTCGAAGGTGAATTGGGATTTCGTACATATCTATGCCATGAAGGGGTCCGAGGAGGATGGCGTGTTCTATGTGAATTCGAAGAAGACACGCAAGTTGATTTCGGATATCTGGGAGTCGGCTCCGTATAGTGACGCGCAGTTTGAGTCGACTTCGACGACGGAAGAGGTGAATGAGGATGACCAGAATATCGAGATCCTGAATGGTTCGGCGATCGATGGTCTGGCTTCCCGGTATCAGAAGGATATGCAGTCGGATGGGCTGTCCGTCGTGAATATCGGTAATTTCACGGGGATGAAGCAGGAGACGACGACGATCTATGCCCGCAATGTGAAGTGGGCGAAGAAGAAGCTGCGGTCGTATTTCCCGAAGCCGAAGAAGGTGATCGTGGAACATTCGGCCACGCTGGAGGATGGGATCGATGTGCAGATCATCCTCGGGGTTGACGCGGATGGGTGATGGTGAATGTACAAAAGTTACAAAATGATGCGGTCATTTTTATGAAGAATGAATATAGCTTTTTTTCGAGAAATGTAGTATAGTATGGGATAGTTGGTATTTGAACGGTTAGCAAAGTAAACAAAAAAATATTTTTCAGGAGGAACAAGTATTATGGCAAGTTTATCACTGAAGAACATCAACAAGAGGTATCCGAACGGCTTTCACGCTGTGAAGGACTTCAACCTGGAGATCGAGGATAAGGAGTTTATCATCTTCGTCGGTCCTTCAGGATGCGGTAAGTCTACGACGCTTCGTATGATCGCCGGTCTCGAGGAGATTTCGAGCGGTGAGCTGTGGATCGGGGACAAGATGGTCAACGATGTGGAGCCGAAGGATCGTGATATCGCGATGGTGTTCCAGAACTACGCTCTGTATCCGCATATGTCTGTTTACGACAATATGGCGTTCGGACTGAAGTTGCGGAAGACACCGAAGGATCAGATTGATCGTCTGGTTCACGAGGCTGCGAAGATCCTCGATATCGAGCACCTGCTGGATCGTAAGCCGAAGGCTCTTTCCGGTGGTCAGAGACAGCGTGTGGCTATGGGACGTGCTATCGTGCGTGATCCTAAGGTGTTCCTTATGGACGAGCCTCTTTCAAACCTGGATGCAAAGCTTCGTGTGCAGATGCGTATCGAGATTTCCAAGCTTCATCAGAGACTGGAGACCACGATCATCTACGTAACGCATGACCAGACCGAGGCCCTGACACTGGGTACGCGTATCGTCGTCATGAAGGATGGTGTGGTTCAGCAGGTGGATAGCCCGTTGGATCTGTATATGAAGCCGAATAACCTGTTTGTGGCCGGATTTATCGGTTCTCCGCAGATGAACTTCATCGAGGCTCGCGTGGTTACGTCCGGTTCTGACATCCTGCTGATGTTTGGTTCGAATTCGATCAAGATTCCGGATGCGAAGGGCAAGAAGTTGATCGAGGGTGGTTACGAGGATAAGAATGTCATCTTCGGTATTCGTCCGGAGGATATCAAGGATGATCCGACTTTCATCGGTCAGTCACCGGATACCTGTCTGGATGCTACCGTGAAGGTTTACGAGATGCTTGGTGCTGAGGTGTTCTTGTACTTTACCGTGGATACGTATGATATCACGGTTCGTGTGGATCCGAGAACGACAGCGAGACCGGGTGATACCGTGAAGATCGCGCTGGATGGTAATAAGATTCATCTCTTCGATAAGGATACTGAGGAGACGATCTGCAACTAAGCGAATTATGAAGGGACGGTAGAGCATGACACGATGTGTCATGCGGGTTTTTCGAGCCGGACAGTGACAGGCGTGAATCAGGTTTCAAGGAAAACCTTCCTGTGATAACATGTTTTAGGTAAACACCCCGCTTCGATGAAGCGGGGTGTTTATTTGCAAAGGAAGGCTTGACAAACCATCATGTCTGGTATAGAATAGAATACATCCTTATGAATGTTATAGATCAGTCGTGCCACAACAGAACCTGTGTTGATCAACGACCCTATGACACTCAATAGAACAATCACAAGTATGGAAGGCAGAGGCTTCGCCTCTGCCTTCGTAAATTCAGGCGCTACTGCGCACAGTAGCCCTTGATCTGCGTGGCTACATTTTATCTGTGACCGTCAGTTTGTCAACCCTGCGCTACGCGCACCGCGAAGCGGCTGCGGGGTTGACACACTGACGGCTCACAGATAGAATCACGCCTAGGCAGATCAAGGATTACTTATGGCTCCTTTATGGGTTCCATAAGCTTGAAAAACCGAGGGCCGGCGGGAGCGGACGCCGGGCTTTCATTGAATATCTAATTGATTGACAATGCAACGCAATAGATGTATAATGTAATCAAATGAAAGGAGGGATTCCCATGGCTACAAAATCAATAAAACGTCAATCTGATACCACAAGTTTCAGCGTTCGAATGGATAAAAACATCAAAAACTAATGTGAATCTCTATACAGAGAGCTTGGCATCAACCTTACCACTGCCATCAACGTATTTTTAAGACAATCCCTAAGAGTCGGCGGCTTTCCTTTTGATGTAAAGCTGGAACAACCAAACCAAACAACATTGGCAGCAATGGCGGAAGCTGAACGCCTTGCTATCGACCCGAACGCAAAGCGCTACCATGATGTTAATGAAGCACTTGCAGAGCTCAAGCGATGAAAAAAATCTACGATATTGTTTGGACCTCACAGTTCAAAAAAGACTACAAACACGCCATGAAGCAGCATCTTGATATCGCTCAGCTCGATACTGTCATCGAGAAACTTGCTTCTGGCGGTAAACTTGATGCCAAGTACAAAGATCACCCATTAAAGGGAAACTACAAAGGGTATAGGGAATGTCACATTCAACCTGACTGGGTTTTAGTGTACAAAATTTTCAAAGACAAGCTTATTCTTACCCTAGTCAGTACCGGCTCTCATAGTAACCTTTTCAATGAATGACCATCTCTTGCGATATATTGTGGTGTTCCGGCGGCCGCTATGCGGTCGCCGGGTTTCTGTTTTTGGGCTTTTGAACGGTTGACTTTTTCCCTTCTGGGTGTTATCCTTTGATTAATCGGTGATGTTTATCCACGCAAATTGAAATCGAACATATTGATGAAGTGCTGAAGTTGATGAAGGTTCTGACAGGAGATGACAGATTCCAGGATGCTCAAACCAAAGAGAGATTATCGAAAGGAGGACCAAAGGCCATGATTGATGTACTTAGCGAATATATTGCGCAAGGCGAAGCCCGCGGTGAGGCCCGTGGCGAGGCTCGCGCTTACCACAAAATGGGAATGTCTGATGAGGAAATTGCCAAAGAGATGAATAAAACTGTGAGCGAGATCAGGGAACTTCTACAGGAAAAAAAGACCGTTGCAGTGTGAAAGGAAGGCAGAGGCTATGCCTCTGCCTTCATATGTTTAGGCGCTACTATGCACAGTAGCCCTTGGTGCCAACGTGTGAACATGAGAGGCCGGCGGTAGCAAAGCGGATCGCCGGACTTCCGTTCGGGAAGGAGGGCTGAGACTATGGGTGACAGGTATCAAATCAAGCTTCAGAAGCAAAATGTCAAATAAAACGGATAGCCAATGGCTACTTGAATTTCAAGGAAACGAATTGGCGGTGTCATCTCGGCACCGCTATTTTTGTTTCTCTGTCGGATACAATCCGACCATTTTATGAATTTAACTTTTTATTTCCGACGTTTTTCACCTTCGGCATGGTATAATATCCAAAAAAAGAGGTGATGTGATACATATGAACGAGATTGAAAAGGCTATACTTATTGAGGAAGAAACACTAAAGCAGATTAAAAAGAAACTGCAACATTCAGAAAAGTATCGTAAAAGAGCAGATGATAAGAATACTGAGGAAAGCAGGCTTGTAGCAGAAAAAAGAGGAAAGCGATATATTTATCGAATAATTGATTCGGACGGACAGAGATCTTATGTCAAAGAAAACGATATGAAAAAGGCCATTAATATCGCTCAAAGGGATTTCAACAAAGCGATGTCTGTGAAAATAGAAAACCGACTGAGGATTCTGGACGGAATGAAGACAGAATCACGAAAATCCAGGATTGAAGAAACCATCCTTTCCACGAATCCGGGGAGATTGAAATTGATTGACACTTTTATAGTTTCGGATGATGATTACGCAATAGAGTGGCAAAATAAGGAGTATATCAGTAACTCTTATCCATTTGATGAGGAATCTTCATTCTTGACTAATCGTGGAGAGCGTGTGAGATCAAAATCTGAGAAGATACTGGCAGACTACTTCTTTGAAAAGGACATACCATACAGGTATGAGCCGGAATTATGCTTTGAAAACGGGAAATGCTTTTTTCCGGATTTTATCCTCTTGAATAAGAAAACCAAAAAAGAGTATGTATGGGAGCATTTTGGGATGATGGATGATTCCGATTATTCCTTGAGAGCTGTTGAAAAGATTCTTGAATACGCTAAAAACGGATATGTGGACGGAGTTAAACTAATCTGTACATATGAAACATCAAGTCATGGACTCCAAAAGGAAACAATTGATCAGATTGTAGCTGAAAAGCTTCATTAATTGAAGCAGGGCCGGCCCGCTTGGTTCAGGAAGCTCGCCAAGTCAATAAAACTCAGTCGGCCCCACTCAGGGAGTGGACCAAATGCAAGTCAGAGGCCACGAGGACCAATGATTTGAGAGGGGCGGGCGGGAATGAGGGGC
The DNA here is from genome assembly GCA_017540125.1 of Eubacterium sp. Lineage (GTDB taxonomy): Bacteria > Bacillota > Clostridia > Lachnospirales > Lachnospiraceae > Eubacterium_F. Next base: position 193 of record JAFYBS010000179.1, on the reverse strand, counting down.
TTGTTTTCCTCCAGGCCCTTCAAAAGAGTGGACCAAAAGTAAGTCAGAGGCCACGAGGACCAATGATTAGAGAGGGGCGAGTGGGAATGAGGAGCTTGTTTCCGGCCGATCCCAGCAAAAGAGTGGACCAAATGCAAGTCAGAGACCACGAGGACCAATGATTTGAGAGGGGCGGGCGAGAATGAGGGGCTTG
>JAFYBS010000178.1 GCA_017540125.1 Eubacterium sp. | reverse complement strand
CCAAAAATGATCTCCTGGAAAACGGATACGACGTACTGATGATCCGGGAGTCGGATGATGTCCAGTTAGACAATATCGCCCGTACTTTGATTGCCAACAACAAAGCGGACTGTCACATCGCTATTCACTACGATGAAAACATCACAACCAGGGACGCGGGAGTATTTTTCTGTAGCATCCCGGACAATGACACATATAAAAATATGGAGCCGGTGAAGTCCACATGGCAGGAGGATATGAGGCTGGGAACCTCCTGTGTGAACGGTCTGGTTTCGGCCGGACTTAATCGGAAAGGGGACGGAACATTGGATATGGATCTGACGCAGACTTCGTTCAGTTCCGTTCCGTCTATCGATCTGGAGGTCGGAAATCAGGTTTCTCTCCTGACGGATGTGAGATTGAGTATGGTTGCGGAGGGGATCAGAATGGGACTGGATGATTTTTACGGATACCAAAAGATAAAGGTTTATACGGAAGTGAAGCCGGTTCCCACGCAGGCGCCCGCGCAGGATGAGGGGAACCTGACATATCAGTCTGATGTGACGGCGGAGATGACCAAAGCATCCTACTGGTCGGACCAAATACCGAATGCGGACAAAGTGCTGCTGAAGGAATCCCGGATCATCGCGAAAAATCAGAAGCTGATGGCGGATCCGGACACCTATATGACGGATCTGAAAAACATGGATATGGCGTATGACGCATCGGCCAGACAGAGCGCTCTTGCCGATGGGGCATTCAGCGATGTCACAGAACGGATTGGTTCTCGAACGACCATCTTCAGAGCCGGGGTTCCGTTGGATAAGCCGGCGATTGACGCATGGTTTGCCGAGATGAAAAATAACATCGCCACGGCGGATGTCTCCTCGATCACAGCCAAGAGATATGCGATATGCACCCGGAGAGCAGACCTGTGGATGGCTCCGGCGGAGGATCCGGTTGGCTGGTCTGCGACGGATGCCGACAGTGAGTTCCAGAATTCCGCTATCAATGTCAACGAGCCTTTCATCATTGACGGTGTAACGGCGGACGGAAAATATATCCACGGAACTACCAACAACTGTTCCGGATGGACACTGGCGGACTGTTTCGCAATCTGTGATGACAGAGACACCTGGCTGTCACAGTGGGATTTGACCTCCGATCAGACGCTCGTCGTAACGACGAACCGGATCACGTTGGAAGGGTCGAACAGTGTACCGGCCACCTCAAAAGTGGAGTTGATGCTCGGTACCCAGTTGCCGCTGGTACCGCGGGATCAGTTGCCGGATAATATTGCCGAGAGAGGCACCTGGTACAACTATGTAGTGTACCTGCCTACACGGGATGAGAACGGAAAACTGGCTCGTGCCTATGGTCTGATCGGGGAGCACAACAACGTGAGTGTGGGATGGCTGCCGCTGACGCAGGCAAATATTCTGGAAGTGGCGTTCAACTGCCTCGGTGATCGTTATGGTTGGGGCGGCATGCTCGGCGCGATGGATTGCTCGATGTACACCCGGTCGATCTACCGTTGCTTCGGCTTCGAGCTTCCGCGAAATACCACATGGCAGAGAATGATGCCGACCTACAAGGTGGATTTCGGCCCCATGACAGATACGGAAAAGAGAAATGCCATCCATAATCTTCCGGCCGGATCGCTGCTGATGTTTTCCGGACATATCACGATGTATATCGGGGAAGCCTACGGAAGACAGTATGTGATCAGTGATATGGGTTCCGTGGCGGAAACGGAACTGAACGCGGGAGATCAGGTCCAGGCAAAGAGTAAATACTGTGTCTCAGTCAACTCTCTGGATGTTCGTCGCGCGAGCGGAAACACATGGCTGACAGAGATGCTTACGGGGCTGGTTCCCTGGAAGGATTGAGAGAATAATTGAACAGAACAGACAACCGTCGGCATTTTGTCGGCGGTTGTTGACATTTCGGCACATTTTTGATAAAATGAAACCACTTATGTGCACAGGGAGGAAAACATACGATGTACAGGAAAGTCACGACAGATATGAATTTTGTCGATCGCGAGAAGGAAGTCGAGGATTTCTGGCGCGAAAACGACATTTTTAAAAAGAGTATTGACCTGCGTTCCGACGGGCCATCCTATATGTTCTACGACGGGCCGCCGACGGCGAACGGCAAGCCCCACATCGGCCACGTGCTGACCAGGGTTATCAAGGATATGATTCCGCGCTATCGTACGATGAAGGGCTATCAGGTACCGCGTAAAGCGGGGTGGGATACCCACGGCCTGCCGGTGGAGCTGGAGGTGGAGAAGGCCCTCGGGCTCGACGGGAAGGAGCAGATTGAGGAATACGGTCTCGATCCCTTCATCAACAAGTGCAAGGAATCCGTATGGAAATATAAGGGCATGTGGGAAGAGTTCTCCGACGTGGTCGGTTTCTGGGCCGACATGGAGAATCCGTATGTCACCTATCACGACGACTTTATCGAATCCGAGTGGTGGGCGCTGAAGGAAATCTGGGACAAAGGCCTTCTCTACAAAGGCTTCAAGATCGTTCCCTACTGCCCGCGCTGCGGTACGCCTCTGTCCTCACACGAGGTGGCGCAGGGCTATAAAAATGTCAAGGAAAAATCCGCCATCGTTCGTTTCCCTGTGATCGGCGAGGACGCGTACTTCCTGGCATGGACCACGACCCCCTGGACGCTGCCGAGCAACGTCGCGCTCTGCGTGAACCCGGACGAGACTTACTGCAAGGTGAAGGCGGTCGACGGCTATACCTACTACATGGCAGAGGCCTTGCTGGACACGGTATTGAATGATCTCCTCGAGAAAAATGAGCCCACAGCAGACGGCAAGGCTTATGAGGTACTGGAGAGCTTCAAGGGAACAGACCTTGAGAGAAAAGAGTACGAGCCTCTCTTTGATTTTGTAAGGCCGACTTGCGAGAAGCAGCATAAAAAGGCTCACTTCATCACCTGTGACAGCTACGTTACGATGACGGACGGTACCGGTATCGTTCACATCGCGCCGGCCTTCGGTGAAGACGATGCCAAGGTGGGACGAAATTATGATCTCCCCTTCGTGCAGTTCGTGGATGACAAAGGAAACATGACCGAGGAGACCCCGTATGTGGGAACCTTTGTGAAGGATGCCGATCCGATGGTGCTGAAGGATCTGTCGGCGAAGAAGCTTCTCTTCTCGGCACCGAAGTTCGAGCATGATTATCCCTTCTGCTGGCGTTGTGATACGCCGCTGATCTACTACGCGAGAGAGTCATGGTACATCGAGATGACGAAAGTCAAGGATGACCTGATCGCGAATAACAAAACCATCAACTGGATCCCCGAGTCCATCGGAACCGGTCGTTTCGGCGACTGGCTGGAGAATATCCAGGACTGGGCGGTATCGAGAAACCGCTACTGGGGTACTCCGCTGAATATCTGGGAATGTGAGGAATGCGGTGAGCAGATTTCCATCGGTTCCCGTGAGGAGCTGGCGGAGAAGTCCGGGAATCCGGATGCGAAGAACATCGAGCTTCATCGTCCTTATATCGATGAGGTTACCTGCACCTGTCCGAAGTGCGGAAAGATCATGCGCCGTGTTCCGGAGGTGATCGACTGCTGGTTTGATTCCGGTGCGATGCCGTTTGCGCAGCATCATTATCCTTTTGAGAACAAAGAACTTTTTGAGGAGCAGTTCCCGGCTGCTTTCATCTCTGAGGCGGTGGATCAGACCCGCGGATGGTTCTACTCCCTGCTGGCTGAGTCCACACTGCTTTTCAACAAAGCACCCTATGAAAACGTCATCGTCCTCGGACATGTTCAGGACGAAAACGGACAGAAGATGAGTAAAAGCAAGGGCAACGCTGTCGATCCGATGGAGGCTCTGAGAACCTACGGAGCCGATGCGATCCGCTGGTATTTTTATATCAACAGTGCACCCTGGCTGCCGAACCGGTTCCACGGAAAAGCGGTTACCGAGGGACAGCGGAAGTTCATGGGAACCCTGTGGAACACCTATGCGTTTTTCGTACTCTATGCCAACATCGATGACTTCGATGCGACGAAATACGAATTGGATTATGACAAGCTTGCCGTGATGGATAAATGGCTTCTGTCGAAGCTGAACTCCACCGTGAAGGAAGTGGATGAGAACCTGGAGAACTATCGCATCCCCGAGACGGCCAAAGCGCTTCAGCAGTTCGTCGAGGAGATGAGTAACTGGTATGTCAGACGTTGTCGTGACCGGTTCTGGGCCAAGGGCATGGAGCAGGATAAGATTAATGCGTATATGACTTTGTATACGGCACTGGTGACCATCTCGAAGGCAGCGGCACCGATGATCCCGTTTATGACCGAGAGTATCTATCAGAACCTGGTGCGGGGATTGGATCCGTCGGCACCCGAGTCCATCCATCTCTGTGACTTCCCGACGGTGAAGGAGGAGTGGATCGATACCGGGTTGGAGGCTCAGATGGATGAGCTGCTCCAGATCGTGGTACTCGGACGGGCGGCCCGTAACACGGCGAATATCAAAAACCGTCAGCCCATCGGGAAGATTTTTATCAAGGCGGATAAGGAACTGTCCGAGTTTTATACGGAAATCATCGCGGATGAGTTGAATGTAAAAGAAGTGGTGATGACGGATGATGTTTCGGATTTCACCGATTACACCATCAAGCCGAATTTCAAAACGCTCGGCAAACGCTTCGGCGGAAAGATCAATCAGGTAAAGGATCTGCTCCTGGCCCTGAACGGGAACGAAGCCATGGCGATGTTGAACGACAGGAACGAAGTAAAGATCACACTGGACGGTCTCGATGAGTTTATTTCAAGGGACGATCTGGTGATCGAGTCCAAGCAGATGGACAGCTTTGTCAGTGAGACGGACCGGGGGATCACCGTGGTCATCGATACGAATCTTACCGATGAGCTGATCGAGGAAGGATTCGTTCGTGAGTTGATCTCGAAGATCCAGACCATGCGGAAGGAGATCAATTACGATGTGATGGATCGGATCCGTGTCTATGTGGACGGGAATGAGAAAATCCGGACCATTTTTACAAACAACGAAGATGTCATTAAACATGAGACATTGGCGGATGAGATTGTGTATGATGCGCAGGGCGGAACCGTAAAAGAGTGGAAGATCAACGGTGAGGCCGTGACATTGGGAACTGAGAAACTGTAAGGAGCTGTTTGGCAAAATCGGATGCAGATCCTGAACTACTACCGGGAAAGGACGGGTGATTATGGCAACAAAAAAGGTACTGACAGACGAGGAAAAGAAGGAACGACTGATCGGCGAGATCGAGAACTACATGAAAATGCTTTTCCGCAAGACCATCGCGGAGGCGACGCCGCAGCAGATGTTCCAGGCAGTGGCGTTTGCCATGAAGGACGATGTAGTCGATGACTGGATGATGACGCACAAAAAATATGACAAGGACGATGTCAAGACCGTTTACTATCTCTCCATGGAGTTTTTGATGGGACGGGCACTGGGCAACATCATCATCAATATGAAAGAGGACAAGATTGTCCGTGAGGTGCTGGATGATCTCGGCTTTGATCTGGATACCATCGAGGATGAGGAGCCGGATGCAGCGCTTGGAAACGGTGGCCTCGGCCGACTGGCAGCGTGCTTCCTGGATTCGCTCTCGACGCTGGGATATCCGGCATACGGCTGCGGAATCCGGTACAAATACGGCATGTTCAAACAGGAGATCCGCGACGGATTTCAGATTGAGACTCCGGATGATTGGTTGAAGGATCGGAACCCGTTTGAGATCAAACGTCCCGAGTACGCGGTAGAGGTTCGTTTCGGCGGTTATGTGGCCGTGCGCAAGGATGAGAAGACCGGACGCGACAAGTTTGTTCAGGAGGGATATCAGTCCGTAATGGCCGTGCCCTACGATCTTCCCGTAGTCGGTTACGGCAACCATATCGTCAATACGCTCCGGATCTGGGATGCGGAAGCGATTGACACGTTCAATCTCGAACATTTTGACAAGGGTGATTACCAGCAGGCGGTGGAGCAGCAGAACCTGGCCCGTACCATCTGCGAGGTGCTCTATCCGAACGATAATCACTACGCAGGAAAAGAACTGCGTCTGAAGCAGCAGTATTTCTTCGTTTCGGCCAGCGTACAGCGTGCCGTATCGAAGTACATGGAGAAGCATGACGATGTACACGGCCTCGCCGAGAAGGTTTGCTTCCAGCTGAACGATACCCATCCGACCGTGACGGTTCCGGAGCTGATGCGTGTGCTCTTGGATGACTACAATCTCGAGTGGGAAGAGGCTTGGGAGGTTACCACGAAGGCCTGCGCTTACACAAACCACACCATCATGTCGGAGGCTCTGGAAAAATGGCCCCTCGAGCTGTTCTCCCGTTTGCTGCCCCGTATCTATCAGATCACGGAAGAGATCAACCGTCGGTTCCTGTTGAAGATTCAGGAAAAATACCCCGGTGATATGGAGAAGGTTAAGAAGATGGCCATCATCTATGACGGACAGGTGAAGATGGCACACCTCGCGATCGTTGCCAGCTTCTCGGTAAACGGTGTGGCTAAGCTTCATACCGAGATTCTGAAGAATCAGGAACTGAAGGATTTCTATCAGATGATGCCGAAGAAGTTCAACAACAAAACAAACGGTATCACCCAGCGTCGTTTCCTGCTTCACGGAAATCCGAAGCTGGCAGAATGGGTAACGGACAAAATCGGTGCCGAATGGATCACGGATCTCTCCCGTATGGAGAAGCTGTCTGTCTATCTTGATGATGAAAAATGTCAGCAGGATTTCATGAATATCAAGTATCAGAACAAGGTTCGCCTGGCTGAGTATATCAAGGTTCATAACGGTATCGAAGTAGATCCGCGTTCCATTTTTGATGTACAGGTTAAGCGTCTCCACGAGTACAAGAGACAGCTCCTGAACATCCTGCATATCATGCATCTGTATAACGAATTAAAGAAGAATCCTTCGATGGACTTCTATCCGCGTACTTTCATCTTCGGTGCCAAGGCATCAGCCGGCTACCGTCGTGCGAAAGCGATCATCAAGTTGATCAACAGCGTGGGTGAAGTAGTGAACGATGATCCTGCCATCAAAGGCAAGATCAAGGTAGTTTTCATCGAGAACTATCGCGTGTCCAACGCGGAACTGATCTTTGCGGCAGCGGATGTATCCGAGCAGATTTCCACGGCTTCCAAGGAGGCGTCCGGAACCGGTAACATGAAGTTCATGTTGAACGGAGCACCGACACTCGGAACCATGGACGGCGCGAATGTGGAGATCGTCGAGGAAGTGGGCGAGGAGAATGCTTTTATCTTCGGACTTTCTTCGGAAGAGGTTATCGCTTACGAGCATAACGGCGAATACAATCCTCGCGATATTTACAACATGGACGGCGATGTTCGTGCCGTATTGACGCAACTGATCGACGGTACTTATTCCCGTCAGGATCCGGAGCTCTTCCGTGAGCTGTACAATTCTCTTTTGGAGAAGGACGGTGGCACACCGGCTGACCAGTATTTTATCCTGAAGGATTTCCGCTCCTATGAGAAAGCACAGAAGGAAGTGGAAAAGGCGTATCGGGATGAGAGCCGTTGGGCGAAGATGGCGATGACACAGGTAGCCAAGGTCGGGAAGTTCTCTTCCGATCGTACCATCCAGGAATATGTGGATGATATCTGGCATCTGGATAAGGTAACGCTGCAGTGAGAAACGGAGGATAAGGCTATGGAGTTTAACAATCAGCCGAATCGTAATCAGGGTGGGGCTTTTTACGAGCAGGCGATGCGGGACAACCGAAGAAAACACGGAGCGGCAGCGCGGGCTGAGCGCTTCACCGCGGAGGCAGTTAATCCGGCCGGGACGATCTCCCGCCGTGCTTACAACCTGATCATCGGATTGGTCATCCTCTGGGGTGTGGGACTGGATACCGTGATCTGTCAGGTTTGGGGAGAACAGCTGGCGGCTACGATGCAGAGAAGCTGGACATGGATGCTCCTCTACCTGGCATTGGTGATCGGCGGAATGATCATTATTCATGCGGCGAAAAATCCGGTCGTCAGCTTTCTGGGATTCAACCTGGTGGTTGTCGGCTTCGGTGTAACACTGGCGATGGTTGTACCGCTGTACGCACCGGGCGTGGTACTCGAAGCATTTTTGGTAACAACGATCGTGACAGCCTTTATGCTTCTGATGGGGCAGATCTGGCAGGACTTTTTCGCGAGGATAGGAGTGGTTCTCTGCGGCGCCCTGATCGCGGTGATCCTGGTGGAGGTCATCATGCTTCTGGTTACCGGAACCTATCCGACCTGGATCAGCGTGGTTTCCGCATTGATCTTCTCGGGCTTCATCGGATATGACTGGTCGATGGCGCAGAAGGCACCGCCGACCGCGAAGAATGCCGTGATGTTCGCGACTTCGCTGTATGTGGATATCATCAATCTGTTTTTGGATATCCTGCGGATTGTGGGGAATGACAGATAATGTTTATACGATTTGAAGAAAAGCCGGAGGGGGAGCTCATCCTTCTCCGGCTTTATGGTTCACTTCCGGAGGTGCGGATCCCGGAGAGGATAGAGGGAAAGCCGGTGACAGGTCTGGCACCCTATGCTTTCTCGGAGAAAGAACCGACAGCAAAGGATACGAGTTCTGAGAACTTGTATGAGGTATCGTCGGCTGCCGGCAACGCTCCGGCCGACGATACGGGAAGGTCACTTCGGGAGCGGCTTGACCGGGAAATCGTTTCCGGTCTGATCACGCCCCTGGCCGGTGAATTCATCACGTCGGTTTATCTCCCGGATTCGCTGAAATCCATCGGAGAGCTCTGTTTCTATCAGTGCCGGAAGCTGAAAAAGATATCTTTGGGAAGCGGTGAGATCGAGATTGGCGGAGACGCTTTCATGAACTGCAGGAGTCTGTCGACGATCGAGCTTCGCGCGTCATCGGATCAGCCCACCTCTCTCAGAAAAATACTGGCACAGCGGACAAGCGAAACCGATGTGTGGTTTACGGATGCGGCAGTACATTTTCCGGAGTATTCGGAAAAATACGACCTCATCGGTCCGGCTCATATTTTTGAACTGAACATCGAGGGGGAAGGCTTTCGCGCCCGGAAGTGCTTCGAGGGTGAGACCTTTTCTTTGCCGATGTATGACGAGGTTTTTCGGCGGGCAGCGCAGAAGGACCGGGTGAGGATGGACCGCGCGTCCGTCAGTGACCGGTCGGGTGAGCCTTCCGGTCAGCGACCGGAGGAAACCGGTGAGGACGAGCGGACCATGTGCCGGATGGCTGCGCTCCGGCTGTGCCGGCCGGGCGGTGCGGCAGACTTGTCAGAAGAAGCAGGGGAAGTGTATCGTATTTACCTCCTCTCTCATATGGACGCCTTTCTCGACGAACTGATCCGTCAGCGCGACCTGTCCGTCTTCTTGCAGCTCGGAGAGCAGGGCATTTTGGAGAAAGACCACATCACGCTATGCCTGAAGAAGCTTACCGCAGCGCGCTGGGTCGAAGGCACTAGGCAGGTGCTGGGGATGAATATTCTTGAAAGTCTTCGTTGCTTATAGTATAATAAACCTTATCAAATCTCAAGGGAGGAATTTCCAATGAACAAAAGAAAAAAAATCTGGTGCGTGGCACTTCTTACCCTGTCGCTGATCATGTCGCTGATTTCAGCGCCTGCCTCATCAGGGGAGTCACAGGCTGCGGAGCAGACTGAATGGTATGGTCCCTTTTTCGTCAACAGCTTTGGAGATGACAATATTTCTGCTGAAGATTTCAAAAAAGAGTTTGACTCCATGCGAATTGCTGCTACTACCGAAACAGCAGCAACTATCGATGAGCTTAGTCAAATTCTTCGCGATCATTTGTTGAGAAGAGAGGGCATGTTTACGGTAACCTACACCGGCCCGATTCAGGAACTGGCAAACGCGATGACCAAGGATGCATCAGGACATCCCCCGATATTAACATGGAGACAAACGATTCTGGATGATCCTTCCACACCCAATGACGCCGATTTTTTCTTGGTAAATATAAAAGGTAGTTACGGCTACAAAAAAGACGGTACGGTAGCATTTTTAATCGATTTTAAAGAGACAGAAGAACAGACCGCGATGGTTGACTCTGAAGTTTTGACTTTATCAAAATCCGATGCTTTTGCCGGAATGAGCGATTATAATAAAATTAAAACGATTTACGAGTTTATCGCCAAATGGGTAACCTATTCAGAATCAAGAGATGATTTAGTAGGCACAGCGTATGGTGCATTGATAAACAGGGATGCAGTATGCGCAGGTTATGCTCTCGCCATGTACAAATTACTTTTGTCAGTCGGGATACCGTGTAAAGTCATATCCGGATTCGGTAGTACAGAAGCACATGCATGGAATATAATCCAATTGGATGGAAAATGGTATTATGCTGATGTAACATGGGATGACGATGATAAAAATGATAGGGTTCGCTGGATGTACTTTTTAAGGGGGACAGATGATTTTGATTCACTCGATCCGTATAATAAACACACACCAGACAGCGGATTTATATCCGGACCATTTGCAACAAAGTACCCGATATCAAAGACGGCCTATGTTCCCACCGGGGAAGCAATCCCGACGGTAGCCCCTGTGACTACTCCGTTTCCTGTCACTTCCCCAACTCCGTTGCCGACAGTTCGCCCGATTGTAACGCCGGCTCCCACGCTGGCGCCCGTTCCGACACTGGCACCTGTGCAGACGCCTACTCCTACTCTGGCACCTGTGCAGACCCCTACTCCTACCTACTATCCGTCTGAAACGGTCACCAAAAAAACACCAAGGTTTAAGTTTTACTGGACGCATAACAAGGATGTTTATAACATTTATTCAACCAGTGGGGCAAAAGTAACGGTTAAACCGATGAACAAACTGGCAAGGAGTTGGTCAATCAAATGGCTCAAAAGCGGAAAGACGGCCAAAATACGTTGGATTAAAAACTGTAAGTCCGGAAAGTACAAATTCCGAATCGTATGCAAACCAACAGGAAATTGGAAAGGGATTAGTGATTCGTTTACCATTACTGTAGGATAAGTTCCTGCCTTGTTCCTTCGGTGTGAAGGAGTAATAAGAAAGGTTTTTTGTTCCGGAGAAGGCGAGATTCGAAGAAAAATCATAGAGGACGACCTGATTGAAGGTATCATCGCCATGCCTACACAGCTTTTTTACAGTGTCACCATCCCGGTCACACTCTGGTTTATCACCAAGGGAAAGCAGCAAAAGGGCAAGACCCTTTTCATCGATGCTCGCAATATGGGACATATGGTGGATCGGAAGCACAGAGATTTCACGGACGAAGATATCAGGAAACTAGCAGACACGTTTGAGACGTTTCAAAACGGAACTCTTGAGGATGTTAAGGGGTTCTGTGCAACAGCGTCTCTGGAGGATATCGAAAAACAGGATTATATCCTGACCCCGGGACGATATGTCGGAATCGAAGAACAGGAAGACGACGGAGAGCCGTTTGATGAAAAAATGAAACGACTGACATCGGAGCTTTCGGATATGTTTGAAAAATCGCACGAGTTGGAAGATGAAATCCGAAGAAAGCTGGGGGCGATAGGGTATGAAATCGGTTAGGACAAACGCATCTTTTCTGAATTAATGCCCTGGTGATGGGCGTTCGGGGTAATTCTGAGGATTTGATTCACACAAAAAAGGAAGAAACCGGCCTTGCACTTACGTGCTTAGCCGGTTTCCTTTATTCAGAGCGCACTTTGTCAAAGCGTCTCATGAATTATAGTTTCGATCTATGCTTTGACGGACAGCATTGCTTCCACCAGCGTGTCGGTATCAAAACAGACTAATAATGACATTAAATAAAACTCGAGGTTCCATCCGAAGATTTTTCTTGTGCTGCGTTTGCTGGGACGGACGAGATAGTACTGGCGATGTTCAATCTTTCCATGGGCTTTTTCTTTGGTCTCATAGAAATCATCCTTTTTCTTATAGTGTTCAAACAGATCCTCTGAATCAAAGTAGGGCTCGGCTTCCTGCAAAAGATCCGTCTGGTTTCCTTTCAATCCGCCGACGTAATCACCTTTTTGAGCCAGTGTTCCTTGGCACGGCCGAATTCTTCTATCTCCATCCAGGTGGACGCATTACCAAGGATGGCCAGGAAAGCAATCAGGATGATCTCGACTAGGGGATAGCTGATCATCCCTTCACACCGTGCATCATCGACTTGCTTGAAAACACGGACAAACCGGTAGATGACAGCCTTGGGCGGTACAGTAGCATCGGACGATATTTCCAGGTCAGCGACAGCATCTGCGTAGGATGCGATGAACTTATTTATTTTTGCCATAGGGAATCCTTCCAAGTGATTGAATACTTTTCCGACAGTTTTAAAATCTCATTGGTCATTCCTGAAAGGTAATAGTTTTCCTCTATTCGGATCAGCCGGATGTTTGTAAAAAGCTTAACGAGCGCATCAAGGTCATCACCGTAGGTTTTTCGCATCACATCAGCTATCATGAGGCTACATCGTTCAATCTCTGACAGCTGAGTTTTTGTAACCTGCCCCGGAGGATCTGACCCGGCAAAAAACAGGGACAGATAACTTTGTTCATACAGTTCATCAGAGTATGAACCGTAGATATACAAGAGGACGGCGCGGCTGAAGACATAGTTCCCATGCTTTGGAAAGGATCTGTGCATGCTCATAAGGATGTTTTCCGAAACACTTATTATCGTGCGGGATAATCCGATTTCCATGGCTACAGGTGCCGTCTTTATCCTGGACTTGGAAGGGATAAGCCCGTCCTCTTTTGTAATCCGCCCTATGTAGCCGTCACTGACGCGTCTGATCTTTCCTGTATTCTTATCCCGAACAGAGTGGGCGGCATAGAGGTAATACTTGTCCCCGACTTTGTTGATATATGTTCCCTTCTTTTTGTGCTTCATTACCCAATCAGGATAATCTGCAGTTTTTCTAGGCATATGCGGCTCCCTTCATATGAACTCAGAAAATAGCAAACGGGCTGGGCGCATCCGGGTCATTGAACTGGGCACAGTCCGCTTGCCAATCCGACATCCCTTCCTTGATTTCAGAACACAGAGAATCGTAATCCTCCTTTTCGATCTTTCCGTGATCAAGCATACATTTGTAAAACTTTTTTATGCTTGCAGCTGTAGATTTGATAGAAGCAGGTGTGGACCACATGCATTTGCGGATAAAAAAATATCCGAGGAACATGTCAATCATGTAAACACCCTCATCCATTGATCGGGGTTCCTCATACAACATGTACTCGTTGATGTAGAAATCGACATTCCCGAGATGACGGTTGATGGTTTTGGTAGATAGTCCCTGTTGTTCGAGCTCCTGCTCAAAAAGATCAAGATATTTCTCGTTTTCTTTTTGGATTATTTTGCATTGCTTTTCGTACTCTTCGTAGTCCATTAGTAATAACCTCCCTTCGATCGGCGACAAACCCGATAAGTATTACATACTATGTAATACATTATATCATAAAAAGAACCCGAAGTCAACACAATATGTTGAAATCGGGTGAATTGATGCGTTTATCCTGGTATCCCTAATTATTTCCTTGACATAATCAACTATTTCATGTACTATTTTATAAAGATGTGTTAGTTCTACAGATCAGTAGGGATCAGGGAGAACCATATGCTCAAACGATATGAAGAAAATGATATCATCCTTCGCGAGGGAGACACAGATACGAACTTGTATAAGGTCCTCTCGGGAAATGTTGAGGTATATTCAGGTTTTGGAACCGACAGGGAAAACATCCTTGGAATCCTGTCCGAGGGTGATTATTTCGGTGAAATGGGGCTACTGACCGGCGCACCCGCGATTTATACGGTTATAGCATATAACAACCCTCTGGTCCTGTCAGTTGAAAAAGACGACCTTTTTTCCTACGTCAAACAAAACTACAGCGACCTCATTGCTATCATGGAAAACATGGCCAGATCAATGCTGAATATGAAAAAGAATATTGATCTGCTTACAAACGATGCCGCCTTCCTGCTCAAGGATCGCAAAGACACAAAGAAGGCTCAGGAATTAAAACAGAGGATTACAGAGAGCGACATTCGAAAAGCGATGATAAGGTACGGTTCGATTTATACACAAAAATAACCATCACAAAAGAGATGTACGATCATGTCGGAGACATGACCATATCATGATTGCCGACGCTCAGACACTAACCGACAATGCTGACATTCTTCATCAAACTCCTTGGTAAGCACGGTGGCGATTCCTTTAGTTTTTCCCGAAATCTGCTTTTCTGAGTGCTTTTTTGATGGCCTGCTATACCCGCGAGTATCCGGCTCACGATCAAAACTGTTTTTTCTATCATCTGATCCGTGTTATTTGCCACAATAACATAAGTATCATAGTAATCAGGATCATCATAATAAATGAGATCCATTTTGTTTTTTTTCTCAATCAGATTTCTTTGGATTATTCCGCTTAATCGTATTAGTTTAACCTTCGACCACTCTTTTATCAACTGGTCGGTCCACTCCGAAATAACGACTAAAACAAACGAGATACAGAGCACTGAAATCGGGTGAATTGATGCGTTTATCCTGTGAAATCGGTAAATAATTATTGACAAATCCATACACAGCGGTTATAATGTAGCTACAAAGGGTGCCACCGATAGACGGTTGCCCGGGAAATAGTTAGTTAAGAGATAACCGCCAGTTTTCCTAGGACGTGGCGGTTATCTTTTTGTCTTGCTACTACGACCTATCGCATAGCCAAGACTGAAGCAGGTAATTTAGCGGCCTAGATATCGAGGTTGGAGACATCCAATTCACCAGACATAAGCTTTGGTAATAAGGCATCTCTCATTTCTGCAAGTGAGTCACTTTCAAGCTGATTATTCAATATTTGCTCAAACATGGGGCCTGCTACAGAATGAAAACGAGATATTTCATCGTCATCCGGAATAATAAATGGCATAGCCTTAATGATTTTTGAGTTAACTGCAGTTGCAATGAAGTACTATCCATTGTTTGGAAATTAAAGTTTATCTATGAAAGGATGTGAAAATATGTCAAAATCAGAAGCTATTCATGAATTGTACGAGACATGTAAAGAAATCAATTTTGATGAAACGGATGAACTGCTCATGAGTGCAAAAGATGACGATGAAAAACGTTTCATTCGTGCGGTTACTGATTGTGTGCTTCAGAATAAACAGAGAAGAGTTATTGCTGAAAAGAGGTTCTGAATGAAGAAATATGTTATATTTGCCGGGGTGAATGGTGCAGGTAAGACAACTCTTTATCAGACAAATGAGGAGTATCTCGATTTGCCCCGGATCAATTTAGATGAGATTGTCCGTGGTATTGGATCGTGGAAAAACAGTAGGGATATATCAGAGGCTGGTATTATTGCAGTTCGAGAGATTAGAAGACTCTTTGATGAAGGAAGGTCATTTAATCAGGAAACAACGCTGTGTGGACATAGCATATTTAGAAATATATTCAAGGCGAAGGAACTTGGGTACAGTATTGAATTAAGCTATGTTGGTCTCCGGACCGCTGAAATTGCTATTGAGAGAGTGGCTCAGAGGGTCAGAGATGGCGGCCATGGAATCCCTGAAGAAGATATCCGGCGACGCTATAATGAATCCTTGATCAACTTGAAAAAGATTATCCCTTTTTGTGATCGAGCAAGAATCTATGATAATACACAAAGATTTGGAATAGTAGCTGTATTTAATAACGGAGTTTGTGTGGATCGGATAGATGATATCCCTGATTGGTGCGATGGGATAGTATAATTGAGGTGTACTCTCAAAGCGGCGGGAGTATAACCGGCAGAACTGCCGCTCATGTCGTTCTCTGAAAAGGAAAGGAGAATTGACATGCAGGAAGAATTGATTACGGATGTTATGCAGCAGATGCTAATTTTCCTTGATAACACACAGTTAAAAGTGTTGAGACAAGTATTGGAACGGACACTTTGTCACTATGAATTATCCCATGCTTATGGTTGCTGAAAAGGGCGGCTATGAAGGTTAGTGTTTGTTTTAACGTACAGCCAACGTTATTATGAAGTTTTGGGCGAAGACGGCCATAGAGAGGGCATTTGGATGATGCCCGGGAGATGTTGCAGACATGAACGGAAGACATTGCCGAACAAGGTCAGACGAGAGGTGCCTGTCGATAGGTCCGTTCCCGAGGAACATTGTTTGAGCGTCAGCTGCGAAGAGCCGATAGGAGTCACGCGAGATGACGCGTGACGAGTGTCGGGTCGCACGCAGCAAGCGAGTCTGACGAGGGCGGACCTGAGGGAT
>JAFYBS010000177.1 GCA_017540125.1 Eubacterium sp. | reverse complement strand
TTCGACAGGGGGAATTAGAACTGTTACCTGATTGACACCGAGGACAATTATACCATGGGTTTTACCAAACAGATTAATCATTTTTGTAACTGTAAATATACCAATTGATTTGGTATCTATAACATATTATACGAGGAGGAAAAACAATGAAAACAGTAGCATCAATTATGAAAAGAAGTATTGCAGTCTGCCTTATTATGCTCCTGGTAGCAGGCCTGGTTCATCCGACGGTAAGCAGTGCCAAAACGTTCAAGAAGATTCCGGATGGCGGTTACACCGTGGTGTATAAAAAGGCAATGATCGACGGAAAAAAACTGATAGTCAAAGGAAAAGTCCAAAACTGGGAGCGCGCCACGAACACACCGGAATACAGCAAAACCGGTACTTTCAAGCTCAAAGTATCCCCCAAATGTGAACTTCTCGATGGCTATCGTGACGACGAGGAAAGCATCTCGGTTGAGCAGTTTAACGATTACTGTGATTCTCCCGACCAGGATCATTCCTGCATCGCGTTTACGGTTGAGAAGAATAAAGTAACCATGATCCGATTCTGGTAAAACGCATCCTAGAGGATTGGAACAAAATGAATTATGATTGCCTGATCATAGACGATGAAACAACACTCGCGGATAACACCTGTGAGTATTTCAATATGTTTGAAGTTTCCACGGCGGCCGTGTATTCCCGGGCGGAGGCGGAACAATTTTTCTCCGAGAATACAGCGAGACTGATTCTGCTTGATATCAATCTGTCCGACGGAAGCGGTTTTGATTTGTGCAAACATATCCGGGAAACATCCGATACACCGATTCTTTTTATATCCGCCAGAAATACGGATGACGACAAGTTGATCGCTCTGAATATCGGAGGGGACGACTACATCGAAAAGCCGTATTCCTTGGGGGTGCTTCTCGCCAAAGTGAGAGTCGTACTCAAAAGATATGCCGGCCAAACGTCGGTGCCTGAAGAGGCGGATTACGACGACGGGTATCTGCGGACAGACAGCAAAAACCGGACGATCTATGTGGACGAGACGGAAAAACGGTTGACCAATCTCGAGTACAGACTTCTGAAATATCTGATGGATAACAAAGATCGTCTGGTTACTAAAAATGAACTCTTCGAGAACGTCTGGAAGGATAAATTCACCACCGACGGAACGCTGAATGTTCATATCCGTAAGCTGCGGGAGGAGATTGAAAGGGACCCGAAGAATCCTGCCTATATCGTGACGATTTGGAAGGAAGGCTATCGGTTCAATTCGAGCGAAAGCTGAGTGATATCATTATGAAAAAGTATGTTTTAATCCTTTTGTTTCTGATTACTATTGCTGCGGAAGCAGCAATAGTTTTTTCGATTGGTAACGGAATCAGCGAAGTGGAACAGGATACTGTCGCCATCAACCGTTGTGTCAAGGCGATAGAAACAAACTTCGGACAGGAAGAAGCGTATCCGAAAGAATTGTCTTACGCGATTTTGGATGACGAGGGAACACTTGTGTATCAGAACCGGGAGGATGTTTCGACGACCCTGAACGAGGCCATAAAGAAAAATGATACAATCCTGGATCTGAACGCCGGCGGTCGGTCATACAAGATCATCCTGGCCAATCCGGTCCGGGAGCAGATAGAAACCCTTCAAAGGAATATCGTGGTTTGTATCCTGGTGATTTCGGGTATCCAGATCATTCTTCTCATTCTGTACATCGTGTATCTGTACCGGACGGTCATCGCTCCCTTCGACCGGATGAAGGATTTTGCCGTGCGTGTGGCGGGAGGGAATCTGGACCTGCCGCTTACCATGGACCGGGGTCATATCTTCGGCGGCTTCACCGAGAGCTTTGACCTGATGCGGAGCGAGCTGAAGAAGGCTCGGATCGCCGAGAAGAAAGCCTATGACGATAAAAATGAACTGGTGGCGAAGCTGTCTCACGATATCAAAACACCGGTGGCTTCCATCAAATCCACTTCGGAAATCGGTTACGAGCTGAGCCGGGACGAGAAAACGAAAGAGCTTTTCAATACGGTGAATTTCAAATCCGATCAGATCACCACGCTGGTTGATAACCTGTTCAATTCCAGTATCAATGAGATCACGGAGATATCCGTGGAGCCCTCCGGGCAGCCGTCGGAGGTCATTACTACTGCGATTAAAAACGCGGATTATATGAAAAAGGCCGGCCGGTTTACGATCCCGGACTGTCGGGTGTATGTGGATAAACTGCGCCTTCAGCAGGCCTTTGATAACATTTTTATGAACTCGTATAAGTACGCCGGTACTCCGATCACGGTATCGGCGGAGAAGGACGATGAGTATCTCCGCGTGACAGTTGCCGACACCGGTGACGGCGTGAAGAAGGAAGAGCTTCCGCTTCTGAAAGAAAAATACTGGCGCGGCAGTAACATCACCGGGCGGGACGGAGCAGGGCTCGGACTCTATCTGACGGACTATTTTCTGAATTCTATGGATGGCTGTATGGAGCTGGCAAGTAAGGACGGCTTTTCTGTTACCTTCTGTATCCGAATTCTTTGATCTACATTTCTTTAGAAAAATTTAAGATTTCCTTAAAGGCAGTTAAGATTTCCCGTGATATGATAATGCCATAACAGGCAAACAGGAACAGGAAATCGTTCCGACGAGTGAAAGGATTGTGAGGAATCATGGAATCAATCATCAAAACCAACAAATTGTGCAAGACCTTCTCCCAGGGAGGACTGCAGCATCACGTATTGAAAAATGTGGACCTGGAGATTTACAAGGGTGACTTCACGGTGGTTATGGGAGCCAGCGGGGCAGGAAAATCGACACTGCTGTATGCTCTCTCCGGCATGGACAAGCCGACACTGGGGGACATCGATTTTGCCGGTGAGCGGATCACGGAGAAGAGCATCGATGAATTGGCGGTATTTCGAAGAGATCACTGCGGCTTCGTCTTCCAGCAGATCTATCTGGTGGACTCGATGAGTGTACTGGATAACGTGATGGCAGCGGGACTGCTGATCAACAAAAACAAAAAAGAAGTTTCGGAAAAGGCGAAGATCGTTTTGAAAAATGTAGGCATCGACGAGACGATGTGGGGGAAGTTCCCGACTCAGATCTCCGGCGGTGAGGCACAGCGTGTCGGTATCGCCAGAGCCCTTGTCAACACACCGTCACTTCTTTTCGCCGATGAGCCCACCGGAGCGTTGAACTCGAAAACAGGAAAAGAAGTGCTGGACGCGCTTTGTGAGTTTAATGCGAAGGGGCAGTCCATCGTGATGGTCACTCACGATATCCGGAGTGCCAGGAGAGGAAACCGTATCCTCTATGTCAGCGACGGTGAGATCGTGGATACCTGTGAGCTCGGAAAGTATGTTTCCGGCGATAAGGAACGACACGAGAAGCTGCAGGATTTTCTGACTCGGATGGGATGGTGATATCATGAATATATTGACGAAAGCGAATTTCAGAAAAAATAAGGGAACCAGTGTCGGCTTATTTTTATTGATGATACTGAGTTCCATGATGATCGGTGTCGTATTGCTGCTTTTTCTCGATGCCACTCCCAATACCGAAAACGAGGCAAAGAGACTGAAGGCCGGAGACGGGATGTTCCGTATCTCCGGGAACCTGACCGGGATGGATGACGAGACACTGGGTGAGATTATAGACAAGGATGTGGAGGATTATGAGATCACCAGGGGAATGTCATTCAGCATGCTGGAAACAAAATTCGGAGACGGCATGTTATTCAACGGGATCGCTCTGAAAAACAGTGAGGATTTTGAGACCAGACTGAACCGGACGGAGATTATCACTGAGGATACTACCATCACTTCGAATTATATCTACCTGCCGTATCAGTTCCATACCAGCGGCGGATACGAGATCGGAGACTCCTTTTCACTGAATCTTCCCGGAAAAAAATATGACCTTAGGGTAAGAGGATTTCTGAATCTGACCTATTTCGGATGCAACAATACGGGGACAATTAAGCTGATACCGGATGATGCCACCTATGAGGAGATTTATGATCAGAATAAGGAAACACAGGAGTGTGTTTTTATCTGTTACTATCTGAAGGAAGGCGTGAAGGCATCGAAGTTCCGAATCGAGACGACCAATGCTTTCATCGCTGCAAATCCGGAAGCGATAACGGATTCTCAGGAGATAGCTTCAACGCTGTTCGGTAAAACCTTTATGGCGATCATTCTGGCGGTTTCCTTTTTGACCGTGGCGATCATCGTTGTCCTGGTTATCATGCTGATGCTGAAAAGCAGTATCACCAATTATATTCGTGAAAATATGAAGTCGATCGGCGCGCTCAAGGCCATCGGATATACCTCCTCGAAGATCCGCCGGTCCTTGTATACCATGTTTGCTCTGCTCGCTGTGGTAGCCGGTGTTCTCGGCGCGGGCCTGGCTTATCTGGTGATACCGGTGATGTCAAAGATTGTGGTCGGTCAGAGTGGTGTTCCGTACACCGCGTCCTTCAACATTCCGGCTGCGGTGGTTCCGGTTATGTTTGTGATCCTGTTTACTTTGTTCGTGACATTTTTATCCACCAGAAAGATCAAAAAGATCGAGGCAATCGTGGCGCTTCGAGACGGGGTGGAAAATCACAGCTTTAAAAAGAATCATGTGAAGTTGGATAAAACCGTATTCGGTGTGAACACGGCACTTGCCTTCAAGACCACCTTCACCAATCTGAAACAGAATCTCATCACCTTTTTTGTGACAGGACTCCTGGTATTCATCTGTGTCATCGGACTGCTGATGTATGAAAACTTCAACCGGAATCCGAAGATGGAGATACTGGCTCCCGAGATCTGTTCCGGCGGAATCACCTTTGGGTACGATATCAGGGGTGAGGTGTATGATTTTCTGGAAAGCAGAGACGAGGTTACCAATATCCGTCCGAGTACCAATTTGGATCTTACCTACAACGGCGAGGACGCGCTCTATACTACGGCGTATGAGGATCCGGCCAAGATTAATAACAAAGAGGTTTGTTATGAGGGTGAGCTGCCGGTATATGACAATGAAATATGCATCAGCGGAAAGTTCGCGAAGGAATACGGCTTTGATATCGGAGATCCCATCGAGCTGCAGTACGGGGATCAGACCTATACCTATCTCATCACGGGATTTCTCCAGTCTGTCAACAATCTGGGGAAAGAAGCGACCATGACGCAGGATGCATTGAGTCATGTCGCTGAAATCGACAAGCTGAAAAACAGTTGTTACTTTGACGCGCCGGATGAAGATGCGACGGCTTCCCTGCTCGATGATTTTGAAAAAGAATTTGAGGGAAAAAATGCTTCCACGGTGAACTTCTATGATGTGATGGGAGGTGCGTTGACCACCTTCCGAAGTATCACCACCGTGATGCTGATCCTGATGTGTATCATCTCGGCCGTTGTGATCCTGCTGATCATCTACCTGATGGTACGGACTTTGATCTACAACAAACGAAAGGACTACGGTATCTACAAGGCATTGGGTTATACCTCGGGCCGGTTGATCCTCCAGACAGCGGTCAGTTTCATGCCGACGGTGCTTCTGTCGGTAGTGATCTTCTCCGTGGTATCTTACCTGGTTGCCGATCCGTATATGAATATGATGACGGGGTCTTTCGGTTTGGTGAAGTGCTCCTTTGCCATCCCCATCATCGGGGTAGTCATCATCGGAGCGGGGATGGTCCTGCTGGCCTTCCTGTTCGCGGTACTTCAGTCGCTCCGGATACGGAGGATAGAGGCGTACCGGATGTTGATCGCGGAATGATTTTTTGAAAAATGTTCAGCCGTGAAACGTAATAACGTGAATCCTGCCGTAAGGTGCGGCAGGATTCTTTTTTTACCTTGCGAAAATCCTGTAAATGGTGTATAGTATAGGTTGGTTTTGAGTATTGCAGCCACGGACACAGCGCGAGCCGAAGAGATCGTGGCGGAATGGGGAATAGGATGGAACAGATTCAATTTCACTCACAGGAACGGGATCCGAAAGAGGACAGACCGAAACGACAGGACCCGTCTATCGTTACTTATGTGTTTCTTTTGGTGCTTTATATCAGTGCGTCCTATCTGGTGACAGTGGTAGGCCGTTCCTCTTTTTCGATTGAAGTATTCGGCACGGAGGTTATGATTTCCGAGTTTACCGGGGTGTTGACGGCCCTGGCCAACATCTGTATCATTTTTATGGTGGTATTTTTTCGGAAGCTTGGATTTTTCACGTCTCTGATCCTGTTACTCATCCAGATCCCGGTTCTCATGATTGGATTTTTCGGTCATCACAACGCGTCTACCGTGTCCGGATTTTTCGCGAATTTTGTAACGATCGTCGCTGTCGTCGTGATCTATCGGCGAAACCTGAGAATAGAGCGCTTTCAGGAAAAAGAATTTGAGTATATGGAGAGTCGCCATGAAGGAATGAGACGTCTTTTTGAACAGACAGCGACGGCGCTGGTCAACGCCATCGACGCAAAGGATACCTATTCGCACGGGCATTCCATCCGGGTGGCGGAGTATGCCCGGATGATCGCCGAGCAGATGGGCTTCAATCAGGAAGAATGCGAACGCGTTTACTATGCCGGACTTCTCCACGACGTAGGAAAGATCGGAATCCCGAACAGTATTATCAATAAAAGCGGAACGCTGACCGAGGAGGAATATGAGATTATCAAGCAGCATCCGGAAAAGGGATATCAGATCCTGTCCAGTATCACCGAGTATCCGTTTTTGAATATCGGGGCTCATTATCATCACGAGCGTTATGACGGAAAGGGATATCCGGATCGCCTGAAGGGGGAGGATATACCGGAGATTGCCAGAATCATCTCGGTAGCGGATGCGTATGATGCCATGTCCTCGAACCGGAGCTATCGTGCGGCTATCCCTCAGCAGCTGGTGAGAGAGGAGATCGTCAAGGGATCCGGTACGCAGTTTGATCCCCGGATCGCCAAGATCATGCAGCATCTGATCGACCTGGATACTGAATACCAGATGCGTGAGAAGGAAAGAGTGGATGCCTTTTTCGGCGGGATGGATTTCCGGATCACGGAGCATCGGAGCGAGATTTCCACGGGAATTGTCGTGACGAATATGTTAACGACGATCCGTATGAGCGTTTCTTTGACGGGAAAGAAAGACAAGTTCGGTCGGGGAGCATCACTGGTTTTGTTTGATGCCCTTGACGGAAGATTCCACGATACACCGAGGCTGGTTAAGGATCTTTGCTATTTTGAATATTGTGAAGTGTGGCTTGACGGAACGGTAGAAGGACACGGTATCCGGAAAGCGCAGACGGTTCCCGAGACAAGGACGCAAAGGTTGGAATCGGATATTTCTTTTGTGATTACGATGGTTAAAATCAGGGACCATGTCCGAATTATCATTGATGACGGAACGCAGAAAACAGATATCACCATCGCTCTTCCGGACAGTACCCGTTTTGTTTATGCCGGACTTACAGGCGAATGGTGTTATCTCCGTGATGTGAGGGTGATAAAGGATGATAAACCTTTGCCCGAACGCTTTATCCCCCGGATCGCGGAGGAGATTTCCTTTATCGATGTTCCCGAGGGGGACATCCCCAACGTTCAGATCGACGGATACCGGCAGGATGCATCGGTAGGTGTGAGGGTACGGGATGGCCTTTCGATAACCTTCCATACGATGAGCCTTCCCACGGCCAGACTGGTATGGCACTGTCCTTATGTTGTTGTCTATTCTTCCCGGGACGGAAAGGTAAACGGAGAAGACTATGTGGAGTACAATCTTATCCGTTTTGACGGAGAAACCTGGGATGATGAGGGCCCGGCGGACAACGAGCTGATCGTCAAAAGAATCGGAGATTTCGAAGACTGGGAATGGTGGAAGGAAAAGAACAAAATCGGTTACGATAGCACCATATCGGTCGCGAAGGAAGGAAATATCATCACCATCACCACGACGAATCTGGGGATATCGATTACCAGCAAAACGACGGTGCCGGAGACGGATGATGATTTGTACGTCGCACTGACGGGAGATCAGTGTGCGCTGACAAACATAAGGATTAAATAGAGGAAATTATGTCATCGGTTTCTTATGAGGATTCTCAGACGGTCTGGGAGGAAAAGATGGCGGAGAAAGTGCTTCGTCTGACAAGGGATGAGCTGACGGTAGAGCTTCCCTTTTTGAGCAACGCCTTTTCATCACTCCTCTATAAAAATGCTCCGAATAATAATGGTTCGGGGCTGTCTACTTCCGCCACCGACGGAGAGTATCTCTACTATCGGGCAGAGCAGCAGCTGAGGTTGTTTGAGGACAATCCGAAATACCTAACCCGCCTGTATCTGCACAGCATTTTTCATCTGTTGTTTTCCCATCTTTGGTTGAGAGGTGACCGGGATCCGTTCCGGTGGGGAGTGGCCTGTGACATCGCCGTAGAGCATACGATCGATCGTATGGGAGCGAAGCGGACGGGAGAGGATCCCGTCTATGAGCAGACGGGTGGCGGCCCATTTTTCCGGCCACTCAGTCTGATCCGACAGAGCCTGTACCGGGAATTCGAGACGCAGGACCGGCCGATGGCGGCAGCGGTGATCTATCGCTATCTGGACACGCTTTCTCCCGAGATGATACAGACGCTGAGTCGGGAGTTTTTTGCCGATGATCATTTCTTCTGGCCGCAGGAGAAAAAGCTGAACGAACAGCAGGTGCTTCTTCAGAAAAAATGGCAGCAACTGGGAAAGCAGGCGGAGCGCCGGAAAAAGCAGCAGGGAGACGATCCGGATGAGGGAGCACAGGCGATGTCTGTGCAGCTTCAGGCGACACGGTCCGAGCGGAGCTATCGTCAGTTCCTGCATGATTTTATGGTGATGCGGGAGGAACTTCGTGTCGATCCCGATGAGTTCGATCTCGGCTACTATATGTACGGACTGTCCCTCTATAAAAATATGCCCTTGATAGAACCTTTGGAAACCAGGGAAGAGAAAAGAATACAGGACTTCGTTGTCGTGGTGGATACCAGTTATTCCACCAGCGGGGAGCCGGTGAAACGATTTTTGCGTGAAACCTTCCGGCTGCTGACGGAGCAGGATAGTTTTTTTCGGTCGGCACGGGTTCATGTGATCCAGGCAGACGAGGAGGTACAGTCGGATACGGTGCTGTCCGGAGAAAAAGATATCGAGGAACTCTTCTCTGATTTTACACTGAAGGGTGGAGGGAATACCGACTTTCGTCCGGCCTTCCGTTATGTTAATCAGCAGCTGGAAGAAGGGGTTTATGAACAGCTGTGCGGGTTGCTTTACTTCACGGACGGGAGGGGGATCTATCCGAAAAAACAACCGCCGTATAAGACCGCATTTTTATATATTGAGCCGTACGAAAAGGAGGACATCCCGCCGTGGGCGATCCACTTTTTGCTTGACTGATTCTCCTCCTGCTGCGTTATTCTAGTGCTACTGACACCAAATAACCGGACCATATTACTTGTCTGTTTTTCCACCTGCTTCGTTGCCTTCACTTGCCGATGCCACCGCATCGACGCGTTCAGGCGCCTTGCAGGATGGAGAAAACATCCTGCGTAAATGGT
>JAFYBS010000176.1 GCA_017540125.1 Eubacterium sp. | reverse complement strand
CTGGACGATGACCAGGATATAATACTTGACCGCCACGGAGGGTGACCTGGATTGGTTCCGGAACACCAGCGTTTTGTTCATCAGGAAATTGTAGATCGAACTGATCAGTCTCGCCAGGACCGTCCGCGTGAGGATCAGCACCGAGATCCCGAAAATCATCGTTTCCTCCGGGATGAGCGGCCGAAGCAGATAACCCAGGAGCCAGTACACCAGGATGTCGATCAGGAAGCTGGAGAAGGAACTGAGCAGGAACTTGACAAATACTTTATAAATCCGGATCGAATCCCGAAAAGGATTGAAGTGGGAACGGGCATTTTTCTCGATATAGATCGTTCGGATCGGAAACTCTTCAATCGGGATTTTCCGGTCCTTCGCCTCCAGAAGCATGTTCATCTCATACTCATATCTCTCGCCCTTTGTTCCGGCGAAAACCTCCCGGATCAGGTCTACGGACATACCGCGCAATCCGGTCTGGGTATCCGACACCTTCAGCCCGCTGATCAGCTTCAGCACGATCTTTGTACACCGGTTTCCGAACCGGGACCGGAGCGGGATCTCCCCGTCGTCAAAACTGCGGCATCCGAGGATCAGGGAATCCGGGTGTTCCATGCACAGCCCGGCGCAACGGTCGATGTCCTCCACCGTATGCTGCCCGTCGCAGTCCGCGGTCACTGCCCCTTTGATATCGGGACATTTTTCCAGAATATGATTGAATGCCGACTTGATGGCGATTCCTTTTCCGAAGTTCACCACATGACGGATCACTTCACAACCGTATTCTTCCTTGCAGGTACGAAAAAAAGAGCGGTTGGCTATCTCGCTGCCGTCATCTACCAGAATCAGGCGGCGAAACCCCGCATCTGTCAATCCCTTTACCAGTTCAACCATCTTCTCATCCGGATCCAGCGCCGGGATCACGATGGCTATTTTTTCTCTGTAGTCCACCATTCCTCCACATAGGGTTCCCGCCGGTGACTTTCAAACGGAGGAACCCTGTTTATCCGTGTTACGACAGCACGTGGAACACCGTCAGAACACACAGTTTGATATCTTTCAGAAAGGAATATTTTTCGACATATTCCAGATTGTATTTCATCTTCTCCGGAAGGATTTCCTCCACATATACCCGGTTTGCCTCATCCCCCTCGACATCGGCCAGCTTCTCTGCCTCGTCCTTGTAGCGGATGCTGGCTTCACTGGTAACACCTGCCGGCATCAGAAGAGTTGCCCTCATCTCGGGCGTGTACTGATCCACAAACTGGGGAACCTCCGGTCTGGTACCCACTAACGACATATCCCCCGTGAGGATGTTGATCAGCTGGGGGAGCTCGTCAAGCCTGTATTTACGCAGGATCCCTCCCACCTTCGTGACACGGGCATCGTGATTCGTCGTCACGGCGCTCCCCAACGAAGGAGCATCTTTCACCATCGTCCGGAACTTGAAGATCCGGAATTTTTTTCCGTAAGTCGTCACTCTCTCCTGACGGAAAAATACTCCGCCTTCACTGGTAGTCCCGATCGCAATGGCGATACCGATCAGGATCGGAGACAGTAACGCCAGTAAAAATACGGACACCCCCACGTCAAGAGCCCTCTTCAGGCAAAGCTGTTTTTCTTTCTTCACCAGAGCATCATAATACGGTCTTACTTCCTCCGTCCGCATATCCTCCGGTAACTGTTCCCAGGGTAACATCGGTTTCCTCCCTCTCAATCATCATCCAAGATATCCTGAACCGCGAATCGCGGCCTGCCCTTCGTCTCCAAATACATCTTTCCGATGTACTCACCGACGAGTCCGATGGCAAAAAGTTGCAGTCCTCCCAGCGCCCATATGGATACTATGGTGGAGCTCCATCCCAAAACGGTATGTCCCAAAAAATGTCGGATAAGCGACCAGATCAGTATGATGAAGCTGATGAAAAATACGATCACACCCACCGCCATGATCATACGGATCGGCTTAACGGAAAACGATGTGATCCCGTCCAGGGCGAAGGACATCATTTTTTTGACGGGGTATTTACTCTCTCCTGCAAATCGTTTCTGTCTCTCATAGAACACCTGCCCTGACGGAAAACCGATGAGCGGGATGATTCCCCGGAGAAACAGGTTAACCTCCTTATATCCCTCCAGCTCCTCCAGAACACGTTTACTCATCAATCGGAAATCCGCATGGTTGTAGACAATCTCCACTCCCATTCTCAACATAAGGCGGTAAAAAAGCTCCGCTGTTTTTCTCTTGAATCCGGAATCTGTTTTCCGGTCCGATCTCACTCCGTACACCACATCCAAACCGTCGTGGTACCGGTCTACCATCTTTTCGATCGTCTCGATATCATCCTGCAGATCGGCATCCATGGAAATGACCATATCGGCATGATCCTTCGCATACATCAATCCGGCCAGTACGGCATTCTGATGCCCCCGGTTCCTCGAAAGATTCAGTCCGCTGACCAGCTTCGTTTCACTGTGGTACAGGCATATCAGCCGCCAGGTTCCGTCTTTGGACCCGTCGTTGACATAGAGGATCCGGCTCCCTACGCTGATCTTTTTCCTGGCGATCATATCACTTATCGTGGCCACCAGACGTTTTGTCGTCTCGGGCAGGACCTTTTCCTCGTTGTAACAGGGCACCACCATATACAATACATTCCCCCTGGTTGATGTATCCTGCTTAATGATCTCTCTCTCCATCTCATAACTCCTTTTTCGTATTCAGGCCTCCCACACCATCACCGTTTTCCCGCTTCCGCTCTGACGATCCAATTCAAACGCCCGCTTCATATCATCGATGGAACGGACCGGTACGACAAATCCGACGATACGATGGAGCTCATCCACCAGCTCCGGATTGTCTCGATATAATTCCAATGTTTTTTTAAAATCATCCACTCCGCTGCGACTGCTTCCGAACAGGCGAAGTCCTTTCTCCAGAACCATCCTGGTGTTGATCGCCACCGGATTCTCCGATACACCCATCAGAGCGATGGTTCCTTCCGGTGAAATCAGGTCGATGATCTGGTCGATCGCCGACCGCGACCCTTCACTGCCGACGCATTCGAAGGCATGATCGATATGGATATCCTCCGAAACCTCTGTTGTGAGAAATACTTCATCCGCAAAAGAAAAATCCATCAGCTTCGAACGGTTCAGTCCGAAGATATACAACGTCGACGAAGGAAGCATATAGCGACAGATCAACGCGGTCAGAAAACCGAGATTTCCGTCCCCCCAGATTCCGATGACCTGCCTTCGTTCATGAGCGATATGCTGCATTCTCCGGATCGCATGCGTACTGACGCTGACCAACTCCGTGAAGGCCGCCACCGTGGGATCCACGGAGTCCGGGATACGAAGCAGACGATCCGGCCGGATATCTATCATGTCCTGCATAAATCCGTCATACCCACTGCTTCGAAAGCGGGAGGATCTGCGATAGTTTTCGGCGATTACCGAATCCTCATCCACCGGAGTGTTCGGAACCATCACTACCCGTTCTCCGGATCGGAATTCCCCGCTGCCGTCCCATATCACCGTTCCGATGGACTCGTGGATCAGCGCCATGGGCAGCTTCTGTCGCATCACAGCCGGAGGCCGCAGCCCCTGATAATACCTCTGGTCGGCATGGCAGATGGACATATGCGTCGGGCGAACGATGGTGGTATTTTTATCCAGCTTCACATCGGAAAACTCAACCTCAAATCTTCCCGGTGCCACCAGACGATACACGGTATTCAGCATCGCTTTTTAGCTCCTTTTCTGAGTTAAGGCAGACTACTCTGTCGGCTGTTTGATCAGAGCTTCCGCCACACGAAGATCATAGGGATAGGTGATTTTGATATTGAACACCTCACCTTCCACGATATGAACCTTTTCTCCCTTCATCACAAATATTTTTGCCGCATCGGTGAGAATTGCTTTTTCCTCATCCGTCAACGACTCATACAGTCTCTTCAATTTCAGCGCCTGAAAGGTCTGGGGTGTCTGTCCCTGATACATCCGACGGCGCTCCGGGATTTCCGATATGAATTCGTTATCCTCGCTGATCACGATGGTATCCGTTGCCGGCATCGCCGTATCGCAGGCACCGACCTTTTTGGCATAGGCGATATTTTCCTCGATGATCCTCTGTGTCACAAAAGGACGAACGGAATCATGCGTAACGATGATCGTGTTCTCATCCAGATTCCCGTCAGCATCGATCCGGTCGATGGCGTTCATGATGGTTTCGTTTCTCGTTTCTCCCCCCGGGATAACCACTACCCTGTCCCCGGCATCCGGCAGATACTTTCGTACCAGATTTTTCGTGTGAGCGATCCATTCCTTCGGGCAAAGCACGATCACTTTTTCAAAATCACTTTCGATATAAAACTTCTCCAATGTATGGATCAGGATCGGCTTATCTCCGATCAGCAGATATTGTTTGGGCTTATCCTGATTCCCCATACGACTTCCGACACCGCCGGCCAAAACCACTCCGTAGATTTTTGCCTCACTCATACTCTCTTCGTTTCCTTTCTCTCCGCGATAAACAGTTCTCCGAATACAAACCAGAATCCAAAGGCAGGAAAAACTTCAAAAGGAAGCATCAGGCATTCGGTGATCGTCGCCACGACAAACCCGATGCAGACCGCAGGAACGAGAAACACATAACCTGATTTTTCCGCCGCGTGTCTCCTGAAATACAGGATCGACCGGAATACCGCAAAAACAGTGATCAATCCGTAAAACAACATTCCGAACCACCCGTAGGTGTAGCCGTATTGGATCCAGTTGTTATGGGCATGTGCCCTTCTTTTTCCGTTGACCGTCAACGCGATCTCCGGATGACCGACAAAATCAATCCTCTCCACATATCCCCGGTAGATATCCAGTCGCCAGTTAAACAAAGCATTCAGACTGGATGAGTTTTCCAACATGGACCAGAACCGGCTCTGCGGCTCCTCCGATTTCTGTTCCGATCCGTCCTTTCCGCCCTCCTGAACCGCAGGGGGACTGCTCTCCTGTTTCGGCTCGGATGTATCCGGTTTTTCCGTTTCACTCACTACGGCAGCCGGTACATAACCATACAGGATCCCGCTCAGATCTGCCTTCGGCGGCTCGATGGCATGTTTTCCGAAATCGGTGATCATCACCTCGTTGTTCAGATAGAGGGATTCTCCCGCAAAAACCACCGGATGACCGATCACCCAGGGCAGATACGCCGTTGTAACCAGGCAGACCGGATACAGTACCACACCGATCAGAATGGTTGCCAGCAAATTTTTCAAAAAGGAAATGCCCGTTCTCCGGTCGGATAAACGAGTGAGCTGAATCAGCAGCCATCCGACGGCTATCACACCGCAGGCAACAAATGATGTTCTGGATTGCGTTTTCAGCAGAAAAAAGGAAGCTACACCCAGCCCGATCATCGAAGGAACTGACTTATACCAACGTTTCCCGGTGAGGGCCGCTCGGTCCAGATCCGAAAAAAATACAGCCATCACGAGGATCAGATACAATCCGAACATGTTCGGGTTAGTAAACACCCCCGAGTATCGTCCCCCTTCGTAGAGTGGGCGAAACCCGAAGGACAAAACCGTCATCAGAAAAAAAGCAATGCGAACCGCAGTTTTGAAACTCCCCCACAGCCATTCCCGTTCCGGATGATTCTGCCATATGAAAAAAACTCCCGGAAATACCAGGAACAGAACGACTCCGAATCCGCAGAAATCCCTGGGAACGAGAAAATCCGATATCGTCATCACCAGACACAGGCACATCCAGACCAGAAACACCGGCCGGCTCCACGATACCCGTTTCAGTTCCGTTCCCAACGACAGGATTCCGATGACAGACATCATCAGAACTCCCAGAAGCTGATGATCAAAATAGCTGTCACTTCTCATGACAAAACGCACGATCAAAAACAGAACGATAATCACAAAAAAACAAAACGTGATCATCCGCCTGCGCCAACGCACCGGGATCCTCGATACAAAAGGGATCCACGGCGACATCAGATTGATATAGAGATCCTGCAGTCTCCCTATAAACATACGCTTTCCAAAACCTCCAGGATATAATCCACATCGTCATCGCTTAACAAGGTATGCAACGGCAGCGTAATTTCATTGCAAATATAATCATAGGCTTCGGGATAATCCTCGATTCGAAATCCCATATCCCGATAGGCCTTCAGCAGGGGAAGCGGTTTATAGTGGACATTGGTCGGAACCCCCTTCTCCGCCATGGCCGTGATGATCTCATCCCGCCTGTTATGATCGATGTTTCCGATACGGATCAGGTACAGATGTCCGGATGACTTCATGTTCTCCGAATAGTGCCTGAGCGCCCGGATCGGTCCGATCGGGGAGTTCTCCAGCTTCCGGTTGATCTTCTCCAGACCGACATCGTAGCGTCCGATAATCTCCCGTCTCCGTCTCAACAACTCCGGGTATCTCTTCAACTGGATCAAACCGATCGCCGCATGGATATCTGTCATATTGCATTTATAACCGGGAAAATCGATGTCGTATTCCCAACCGCCCAGTTTCGTTTTTGCCAGGGCATCTTTTGACTGGCCATGAAGAGACAGAAGCATAAACTGATGATAGATTTCATCATCCTCTATCCCCGGAAGCGGTCTCCAGGTTACACCACCGCCTTCCGCAGTCGTAAAATTCTTCACCGCATGGAAAGAAAAGCTGGTGAAATCCGCCACCTGCCCGCTCTTTTTTCCGTTTCTTTCGGCACCCAGCGCATGCGCGGAATCCGCCATGACAAGGATCCTTCCCAGTGCCCTCTGATAAGGGTTATCGGACGGTGTAAAGCTTCCTTTTTCTGCCTCGGCGATTTTGATCACACGTCCGTAATCACACATCACGCCACCGAGATCAACCGGTACGATAGCTTTGGTCCGGGGCGTAATCGCGCGTTCGATCGCGTCGTAGTCCGGCTCATAGGGACTGTGGCCGCGATATTTGCTTTCATACAGAACACGGTCACCCAGGATGTCCACCAGCACCGGTTTCGCACCGACATGAACTGCCGCGCTGGCTGTCGCTGTATAGGTATAGGCCGTCGTGATGACCTCATCTCCCTCTCCGATTCCGAACAATCGATAGGTCATCTCCATGCAGGCTGTGGCCGAATTCAGACAAACCATGCGATCGGTCCCACAAAAAGCCGCCATCCTTTTTTCCAGCTCTTTGGTTCTCGGACCGGTCGTGATCCATCCGGAACGCAGCGCTTCCGCCACTTCTTCAATCTCCTCTTCCGTGATATCCGGAGGAGAAAAAATAATCTTTCTGTCAGTCACTGGTCTTCCTCAACTCCCTTAGACACGATGTCGGACACATGCCGGAGGCCGGGACGGCCCCGGGCACATGCCCGACTCCCTCGTTATGCTTTCCGATCAGTCATTGGTTGTTCCGTATTCATTCAAAGGCTGAGTACTGGTATCCTTCTCATCAACCGTTTCATCCCCCGGTCTCTCATCCATAAACCGCTTAATCTTTTTCGAGATTTTATCTACCGAGTTTTGATCCGGCTGACATACAAAGAGTCTTGTCGACGGCATGGAGTAGGTGTAGGTCATGGCACCGGTTCCATAAGCATTGGCATAGCTGATCTTCCAGCGTGCCATATCATCCAGCTGCATTTTACACAGTGAGATGATCTTCTTCGTCGACATGTTGGTCTGGAACATGTTTTTGCTCTCTTTGAGAAGAGCCGGATAATCACCGAGCACCGTCGGACTCAATACCTTGTTCAGGATTGCTTCAATCATATGCTGATGATTTCTTCCTCGCTGGAAGTCTCCGTTATCAAAGTGATGTCTCTCACGGCAGAAGGCCAAGCCTTTCTTTCCGTTAA
This sequence comes from Eubacterium sp., assembly GCA_017540125.1. Lineage (GTDB taxonomy): Bacteria > Bacillota > Clostridia > Lachnospirales > Lachnospiraceae > Eubacterium_F. Next base: position 11,004 of record JAFYBS010000176.1, on the reverse strand, counting down.
CCTTATTGTATCCCTTCTTGAAGGTGTAGTGTGAACCGGCTCCGTAGGGACCCCAGTCGGATGTGAAATCAAAGTCGGAATAAACCTTCACACCACCCAGGAGGTTGATGATATTTCTCACGGATGAGAAGTTTACACGAACGTAGTACTTGACATCCACACCGTACAGGTGTTCCAGCGTACCCATGGAAACTTCAACTCCGTAGATTCCGGCATGGGTCAGCTTGTCCGCCGCTCCTCCGGACCGGGAGTTTCCTTTGTGATCATACAAAGGAACAAAATAATCTCGCGGAGTGGAAGCCAAAAGCAACTTCTTCGTCAGCGGATTCACGACTACCAGGACATTCACATCGCTTCGGCTGTTCGTCGACAGATCACCGTAAACATCGATACCGCTCAGATACACGATGAAAGGCTTCTCCGTCACGGATGTCGCGTACTCGTCCTCTTCTTCTTCCTCCTCCTGTTCTATCTGCGTTTCAATCTGCTTCTGAACCAATTGGCGGGTATCCTGCTCAAACGTTTTGTACTGCTCCGCCACGGTGTTGACAAATCCCTGATTGAACACCGCCACCTGGATTTCCTTGGCATACAGGGCGTCCACCATCGAAGTGGAATCCTGATACTCTACGATATTCAGATCCTGACCGACATCCGCTTTCGCCTCGGCAATCGCTTTGTCGGTGTTCTCACGGTCGATGATAGACAGGATTCCGAACTTATAATCCTTGGCATCCATCAGACTCTGCGCCGGATCGTCCTTCAACACATAATACGAGATGACATCGACCTTGGTGTTAGCTCCTGAGATCTGAGCCATCGCATGATAGGTGTTATACAGATAGTACCCGCCCAGAGAGAAAACCACGCAGAAACAAATCGCCAACACCCGTCCGATGATGTAGCTGGAATTCGCAATCTGCGACAGCACCTGATAGATCATCAGGACCAAACAGAAAACAATCGCGATGATCGCGTACTTATCCGGAATAAACCCCACATAGAATATCAGAACACAGAGTCCCACCGAAAACAGAAGCTGCAAAAAGATAAAGACAAAGCTCAGCTTGCGCTCCATCAATTTCCCCATTTTCTTCCTCCTTTTCTCCTCCCACAAAAGCCGGATTCATATAACTTATACATTGTAACACAAAAATCTAATCTTGTCGAGATTTTCTTTTCGGATTCCCGAATTCCCGTTTTTTGATGCCGAGCGCCAGGGCCGCCACCCGGTCTGAGGCATGGCCGTCGATCCGGCGGAAGTTCTCCGCCAAAAATGTCTCGATACGATCGGAGCACCCGTTTTCCGGCATGTCGTCCGAAGCAAGTGCCTGCTTCAGCTCACGGATCAGACCCTCTTCCTCCTTCACCACGGGGCCGGGAACGAAGTCCTCATACGACTCATAGAAGTTCCGTCCGTTCTCCCGAAAGCACTCCAGGTCATAGGCATAAAAAATCATCGGACGTTTCAAAACCGCATATTCAAAAACGATCGAGGAATAATCCGTAACCAGAACGTCGGCCACCGAGAGCAGCGTTGCCACGCCGTCGTATCCCGACACATCAAACACTCTTGCCCTCTGGGCACCGGAAATCTCCTTCCGGAAATAACTCTCCGAAAACTGCTTCGCCACAGCCGGATGAAACCGCAGCATCAGGATCACATCCTCCGGCAGCTCCTGCAGGAGTCTCCGTATATCAAGCATCAGTTGCGGTTTTCCCGTCGCCAGGGCCTCATCACGAAACGTCGGCGCATAGAGCACATACCGATGCTTTTCCGGTTCTCCGATTCTGGATCGGTACCGCTCGAAAAATGCCCTTTTCTTCAGCTTCAGGGTCGCCTCATCCAACATCAGATCCGTACGTGGCAGCCCGGTCATCCGAATTCTGTCCGGCGATACACCAAACGCCGTTGCATATTGTTTTTTGGTTCGGGGGCCGTTTACCGTCAGCCATGTCAGCCGCCGGTTTCCCATCCCGGCGATCCCGGCCACTTCCTCAACGTCCGAATCCATCCCGAACTTTTTGATGGTACCGGTTCCATGCCAGAGCTGGATCACCTTCGTCTTTTTCGAAACAGGCGTAAATGCCATCGGCATAAACGTATTATCCAGAAGGATGATCCCGGACGTCGCCATATGAAATGCCTTGACTACAAAAAAAGAAAAAGGATTGCTCACTTTATCATTTTTCGTCATCCGGACAAATCTCATATTCGGGCGCCGCTTCTGAATAGCCCTTGCCGCCAGCGCGATATTCCCCTCCGGTCCGCAGTCATGCGTAGCGATGAGAAAAGCTTTGTTCCGGTTGACGGGAAACACACGAAAAATCGTGAAAAATAAACCGAACGCACGGTATCCCAACAGCTTTTTATTCACTTCAAATCTTCCTTTATTTTGGTCGTTGATATCCCCTGGGTTCGCGGCAGATAGATCACCTCGCAGTACTCTTTCAGGAAATCGAATTTCCCTTCCCAGTCATCTCCCATAACAAAAATATCAACATCGTTGTTTACAACATCGTCCACCTTCTGCTCCCAGGTATATTCCGGCAGCACCTCATCCACATAACGGCAGACCTCGAGTATTTTTTTTCTGTCCTCGAAGCTGTGATACGCTTTTTTTCCTTTGCCCGCATTGAACTCGTCGGAGGACACCACGACAATCAGGTAGTCTCCCAATGCCTTGGCCCGACGGAGCAGATTGACATGCCCTACATGAAACAGATCAAAGGTTCCGTATGTGATTACTTTCTTCATTTCCTGACTTCCTTTCTCTCATTCTTCCTCTGCTTCCGTCAGCTTCGCCTCATAGAAGCTGACCACATCCTTTGCCGACCCCTCTGCGATGAGCTGCCCGTCCTCCAGCAGGATTCCGCGGTTGCACATCCGGAGAACCTGTTGCGTCGAATGCGATACAAAAAGCACGGTCACTCCCTTATCAAACATGCCCTTCAAGCGACGTTCGCACTTCCTCCGGAATCTGGCATCCCCGACACTCAACACCTCATCCAGGATGAGAATCTCCGGCTCTACCACCGTCGCTACGGAGAATCCCAAACGGGCCTTCATCCCGGAGCTGTAGTTTTTCAGCGGAACGTGAATGAAATCTCCAAGCTCCGAAAACTTCACGATATCTTTGTATTTTTCTTCGATAAACTCTTTGGAATATCCCAGCATCGCACCGTACAGATAGATGTTTTCCGCCCCGGTATACTGCTTGTCAAATCCGGCACCCAGCTCCAGCAAAGGCGCGATCTTCCCACGGACATTCACCTCACCCTCCGACGGCTTCATCACGCCGGCGATGATTTTGAGCAGTGTGGATTTTCCGGCACCGTTCATCCCCAGAATGCCGACGCGGTCTCCCCGTTTCACCCGGAAGCTCACATCCCGAAGTGCCCAGAACTCCTGAAACATCAGCTCATTTTTAATCATCTTGATGATGTATTCTTTGATGTTGTCTACCTTCTCGGTGCTGAGATTGAATCGCATGCTTACGTGGTCGACATCAAGTGCTATCTTACTCATAAAAACCTCACTAGATGTATAGTATAAACTTATCCTGTTTCCTGTAAAAACTATAGAATCCTATAAACAGGAAAAATATCGTGATCCCCCATGTGTACAGCATCAGTGTCCCATCAAAAGGATGGCCGAAAAAGGACACCCGGAAATTATGAATGATACCGAACAGCGGATTGGCCTTCAACAGCACTGCCGCTTCGGGGCCCAGCCGCCCGGGAAAATAAAAGATTGCCGAGCAGTACATGATCAGCATCAGCAGGACGCTCCACAGATATTCCATATCCCGGAAAAATACGTCCATGGTAGCCAGCAGCATCCCCACTCCGACTCCGAACAAAAAGAGGTTCAGCAAAGGAATGACCGACAACGCCGTGTAGATGTTGATGGACGCCTGATAATCGCCCTGACACATGAAAAATATCACCACTCCCACCAGCACGATCAGCGAAATCAGGAAAATCAGATAATTCGCGATCACGGCGGAAAGGGGATAGATATACTTCGGAACATATACCTTCTTGATCATGGAAGAATTGTTCCGGATACTCTTCATCGCCGTATTTGTCGACGACGAGAAAAAGCTGTACAAAAGCCGTCCCGTCAGAACATAAATCGGGTACGGAACCCCGTCAAAGGCCGGATCCGTACTGTCTCTCCCCAACAGCTGACCGAACACGATGGTCAGAACGATCATCGTGAGCAAAGGCTCGATCAACGTCCACAGTATCCCCAGATACGAACGGCGATACCGTAGCTTGATGGTTTTCTTCACCAGCTCGTTCAACAGGAATTTATACTTTTTCAGATTCTTTATACTCTGTTTCATCGGGTATTGTACCTCCACCGGAGCCACTCCCTATATCTTGTGGGTGCGGCACCCAATCTTTCACATTATAGCACCATGCCGGGTATGAGTCAAGGGTAACCTATACGTTTTGCGGATACTCTTGCAGTTTTTTCCGTTTTATGGTAAAATACGGGAAAAGGAGGTGCGATATGCCATTTATTGATTCGAAGATCACGGTTTCCGTATCACGTGAAAAACGGGACGCCATCAAGGCAAAGCTCGGCCAGGCCATCAGTGTTCTGGGAAAAGGCGAAGGTTTTCTCATGGTCGGCTTCGAAGACAACTATGATCTGTACTTCGGCGGCAACCATGTGGAAAAGGGTGCTTACGTAGCCATCAGCCTGTTCGGCTCGGCTTCACCGGATTCCTACTCAAAAATGAGCGGTGAGGTTTGCCGGATTCTGGAGGAGGAGCTGGGAATCCCCGGCGACCGTGTCTACGTAACCTATCGCGAAGTAAGTGACTGGGGCTGGAACGGCAGGAACTTCTGATGGAACAAGACCGCCGTGAAAGACAAAACGGGGAATCCGGGGCCAATCGTCGATCCCCCGGCAAATCGGATATCATCATTTGGGCTGCCGTGATCATCATCGGGGCAGCCCTTCTTTTGGTGTTTCTTCTAACCAGAAAACCGGGAGCCTACGTGATCGTCTCGGTCGACGGAAAAGAAACCGCGCGGTATTCTCTCTCCGATTCCGTGGATACGATGATACACGGATATAACGGCGGAACCAATCATCTGGTCATCCTTGACGGGGAAGCCTGCCTAACAGAGGCAGACTGTCCTGACCGTCTCTGTGTCAAACAGGGCCGGATATCCCAAGTAAACGACAGTATCGTCTGCCTGCCTCATCGTGTTTCCGTGCATATCGTCGCGGCGGACAGCGACGCGCCCGATGCCGTCGTCTCATACGGGGAGGTGATCCCATGAACTCGCGTGCCGAAAAAATCGCCCTCCGTGCGGTGTTGGTCGCCGCAGCTTTCGTCCTCGCATGGCTGGAAGCACAGATCCCCACATTCATCGCCGTCCCCGGAGTAAAACTGGGCCTGACCAATCTGGTTGTTCTTCTGGCCCTCTACCGTCTCAGCTGGAAGGATGCCCTGGTGATCAACCTGATCCGGATCATCCTGGTGGGAATCACCTTCGGAAACCTGTTCTCACTCTGGTACAGTCTGGCCGGCGGACTCCTCAGCGGAACCGGCATGATCCTGCTGAAAGAACTGGCCCATCCCCGTCTCGTCACAGTCAGTGTGGCAGGGGCTCTTCTGCACAACCTCGGCCAGCTGTTGGTAGCCATGTTTGTTCTGGAAACCTCTTCCCTGTTTTACTATCTGGTTGTCCTGTGGGTCTCCGGTGCCGTGGCCGGATTTGTTCTGGGTATCCTGGGAGCCGTGGTAGTAAAAAGAGTGAATTCGGATATTTTTTCAAAAAAACAATAAAAATATGAAATTTTCCCTTGTAGCAGACCGGATTCTTTGCTATACTGAAGAATAAAGAAAAAGAAAGCGGAAGGGAGTATCATTTGCTAAGCGAGAACAGAATCAAAAAAATGATCCGATTATCCGACTATGAAACGGGGATCGGTGAAGTGGATCTTCGCAGAACCCGTTATCGCAGGCGGGATTTCGTTCGCATTCAGGTGCTTCGTACGGTGGCCGGTATGATCGCGGCCAGTATTCTGATTCTAGGATTGGTCGCTCTGTATTTTATCGATCGCATTCCCTGGAGTTTATACGTCTCGGAAGGATTTTTCACGTTTGAGAGAGTTCTGTATCTGGTAGGCGGGCTGGTCCTGTGGTTGATCCTGCTGGGCATTGCCGTTGCCGTGACCGGGAAACGCAGCCGGCGGGAATACGATGAATCGGAGCTACGGGTAAACGAATACGAACAAACCCTGGCCGAGCTTTTACAGCTGTACGAAAACGAACGGAAGGGAGAGACAACCTGAGATGATGGCTACACTTCTCGTCCTGCGGGGACGAATCCGTCATTTTTTTGAACGACATTATACTCTGATGCGGGGGATCCTGAAAGCACTTGTGGTAGGCATCCTGCTGCTTCTCATGATAAGCCGTTTTCCGGAAGGCTTTTTTTCGGACAAATACTGGATCATTCCGATCATAGCCGTCGTATGCGGGTTTTTACCGGACGCCGTGGGAATTTTGAGCATTGTCGTCACCGTCGGGATCGAAGTATGGCAGGTGTCGCCGATTCTGGCCGGTACTCTTCTGCTGATGGTTGCTATCTTCTTTCTGCTGTTCGGACGAAAGGCAAAAGAACAATGGTATATGCTTCTGGCGGTTCCCGCGATGTCGGCCTGCAACATGGGCTTCTCGGTCCCCGTCGTCGCGCCTCTTTTTGCCGGTCCTTCCCTGATTCCGGCTCTGGTGATGGGAATCATCATTCGCTTCAGCCTGGAGGGTGTGGCGGAATACACAGCGACGGCACAGCGGATCGCAGGTGACGGAAATCTGTTTGCCCCACTCCAGTATCTGGTGAATTACCTGATGACAAACCGGTCCTTCTGGGTGGCTCTGATCGTGTATACCCTGACGTTTGTGGTGATCTATCTCCTTCGGAGGGCGAACTTCCGCCACGCACCGCAGATATCGATCCTGGTAGGTTCCATCGTTCTCTATACGCTGGAAATGATCAGTAACATCATCTGGGATCTGGAATTGGATCTGGTTCTGACCTCGATCCTCGTTATCGTCACAATGGGAATTGCTTATCTTTTTCAATTTATGCATATTTCCCTGGATTACCACGGAACGAGGAAACTTCAATTCGAGGATGAAGAATACTACTATTACGTGACGGCGATACCGAAATTCACGGTAGCAGTCGGCGACAAAACAGTCACCAAAATCCTTCCGGAGGAGGTGGCTGAGGTGCAGTCCGAGCTCAAAGAAGAGGTCGAGAAAGCACTGGCAGAGGAACGGACAGAAAAGGAAGATAAAGAAGACAGGAACGAGTAAACATGGATACAATTATTTCCTTTTTCAAACAGTACGTGACGAAGATCACGATTCCCAGTTTCAATGTGATCGATGTTCTGGAAATCCTGATCATCGCTTATATTTTCTATCACATTATTGTCTGGGTAAAGGACACCAGAGCGTGGACTTTGCTCAAGGGAATGGTTTTTCTTGCGCTGTTTTATCTGGTAGCCATGATCCTGGAGATGAATGTCATCGTATGGCTGTTCAACAACGTCATGGTCGTCGGTGCCATCGCACTGGTTGTCATCTTCCAGCCCGAATTGAGAAATGCTCTGGAACATCTGGGGCGTCGTAACATCATTCGCAGTCTGACGCCGGGAAACTCGGATGAGAAAAACCTCCGTTTCAGTGCCAAAAGTATTCAGGCTATCGTCAAAGCCACCTACGATATGGCAAAGGTAAAAACCGGTGCCCTGATCGTGATCGAACGGAATATCCAGTGTCGCGAGTATGAACGAACGGGAATCGCCATCAACGCTGACATCAGCACACAGCTTCTGCTGAACATTTTTGAACACAATACCCCGCTGCATGACGGAGCGGTTCTCCTACGTAACGATCAGATCGTGGCCGCTACCTGCTACCTGCCGCTTTCCAATAATCTCAGTGTCAGCAAGGATCTGGGGACCAGACACCGGGCCGGTCTTGGCATCAGTGAGGTATCCGACTCCCTGACGGTGATCGTATCCGAGGAAACCGGTGCTGTTTCACTGGCGATGGACGGACATCTGTATCACAAGATCGATGCGGATACCCTGACCCTGCGTCTGAAGGAAGCTGCCAAAGAGCAGAAAAATAAGAAACTGCACTGGTGGCAGTTCCGGAAAAAGAAGAACGTCGGAGAGAATACATCCGAAGCCGAATCTTCAAACGAAGAGGAGGTGAGCGAAAAATGAAACACCGAATCAAAAAACTGTTTACCAGAAATATCGGATGGAAGATCCTTTCCATCGTTGCAGCCGGTGTTTTCTGGCTGATCGCGGTCAACATCATCGACCCCACGATAAAAAGAACCTTCGAAAACATTCCGGTGGAGATTCTCAACGAAACGGCTATCACATCGGCTAACCAGGTTTATGAAGTCGTGGGCGGAAGCACCGTTAACGTAACCATAACCTCCAAAAGAAGTCTGGTTGAGAGACTGAAAGTTTCTGATTTCGCGGCAACCGCGGACCTGGCCGAGATGTCCGCCGTCAATGCCGTCAGTATTCAGGTGAAGCTGAAAAAGAATCCGCAGAATCTCGCCTACGAGCTGGATACCAACAACGCTGTTCTGAAAGTCCAGCTGGAAGAACGCGTGACTGAAAAATTCAAAGTCGATGTGACAACCGAGGGATCACCGGCCGAGGGATATGTGATAAGTTCGGTAAAAACCAAACCGAACATCATCGAAGTATCCGGCGGTCAGTCGATGATGAAAAAAATCGACTATGTCGGAGTCACCTTAAAAATGAACGGCGAAACCGAGGCGTTCTCTGTCAAAGAAACTCCCATGGCCTATGACGCCACGGGTGATCCGATCACGGACAACAACCTGACATTTTCCGCTTCCTCCGTACGGGTCAACGTCGAAATCGAGAAAACAATCGAGGTTCCTGTGGAAGTACGGACCACAGGCGAACCGGCAGAAGGCTATCATCTGATCCAGACCGACCGGCAACCGGAATATATCCTTGTTTCAGCAAAAGATCCGAATGCCGTTCCGGACGACCTGACACTTCAGCTGGAAGTTGATATCGAGGGGGCCACCTCCGATGTGGAACGGGAAATCCCGATCAACGTCACCAAAATGCTGGGAAGCAACTATGTGTTACAGGATGGCTCAAACGTGGTTTCCGTACGTTGTGAGATCGGAAAGAGCGGAGAACGGAAGCTGAACATCACCGGCACCGATCTGGAGGTGAGAAATACCCCGGAGGGATACTCCGTTAACCTGTCGAATCCGAAAGAAATCTACCACGTAACATTGAGCGGAAGCAATGATAAACTGAAGAACATCGAAGTCAAGGATCTCGGTGCCTATATCGATATCGGTTCCCTGAGAGAAGGGGAACACACGGTAGTCATGAACTTCAATCCTCCGGCCGGAGTACGGGTGACTTCAGTAATTTCAGTACAGGTAAAAATCGAAAAGATCGAAACCGAAACAACACCGGAACCGGAGCCGGAAGAAACCGAAGAACCGGAACCGGAGAAAACGGAAGAACCATCGGATGATTGATCATCGGAAGATAAATAGTAACGGGCCGCGTTATCGCGGCCCGTTGTTGTTTTCTTATAAAGGGATGTTTCCGTGTTTCTTTGTGACGCCGTCCAACGCCTTTTTCTCCGCGCAGATCAGCAGATCCGCATAGATCCTCTCACGGGTTGCCTCCGGCCGGATGACCTCGTCCACATAGCCGTTCATCACGGCAACCTTCGGATTCATGAATTTATCGTTGTATTCATCGATCTTTTCCTGACGGGAGGCTGCTCTGTCCTCCGGATCCAGATCCCTCATCTGCTTGCCGTAGAGGATATCAACCGCCCCTTCTGCCCCCATAACTGCGATCTCGGCGGTAGGCCAGGCATAGACGAAGTCGGCTCTCAGATGCTTGGAGCTCATGGCGATATAGGCTCCGCCGTAGGCTTTTCTCAAAATGATATTTATCTTGGTCGTTGTTGCTTCCGAATACGCATAGAGAACTTTTGCTCCGTGTCGTATGATCCCTTTGTACTCCTGCTCTTTCCCGGGCATGAATCCGGGAACATCCGTCAGTGTGATGAGCGGAATATCATAGGAATCACAGTAGCGGATAAACCGGGCGATCTTATCCGACGAATCACAATCCAGAACACCGGCCAGATAATTCGGCTGGTCACTGATGATCCCGATGGTGATCCCTTTGATCGCGGCAAACCCTATGACAACATTCTTCGCAAAGTTTTCCTGAATCTCCAGGAACGAATCCGGGTCCACGATACCGTTAATCACATCATGGATATCATAGCTCTGGTTACTGTGTTCCGGAAGAATATGGGCCAGATCTTCGTTGAACTCCATGTGTTCCGTATAATTGATCTTTTCTCCCGGTCGTTTTGTCGGCTCGTAGCAGGGAGGGATGATCCCGATCAGCTTTCGCACCGTATTAAAGCAGGTTTTCTCATCCGGCATCCGGAAGTGGGCAACCCCGCTGGTCTCCGAGTGAACCGCTGCTCCTCCCAGTTCATCGGCGGTGATCTCCTCGTTGGTGACACTTTTGATCACCTTCGGTCCGGTGACAAACATCTGTGAGATATCATCGATCACGAAGATAAAATCCGTTATACCCGGTGAATACACCGCGCCGCCGGCACAGTTACCGGCAATAATGGAAATCTGCGGAATATATCCGGAGGCCATGGTATTATAATAGAATATTTCTCCATAACCGGCCATGGCGTTGATCCCCTCCTGGGTGTATCCGTTCACCATGGAAAACCAGTAGGTGAGACCATAGTAGCCATAGAGCATGGCCGCATTCTCCGGCCTCTCATTCGCAGGGCCGAAATGCCGGGCGGACACCCTGTAGAGCCCCGGATCCGACCTGATGACAGAACTGCAGCGCACCGGTGAATCCACGCTGATGACCACCCTGTCCGCAGGTAT
>JAFYBS010000175.1 GCA_017540125.1 Eubacterium sp. | reverse complement strand
GGCGCAGCGTTCCGTGGTCAGAGAGGTGAGGTCGCGTGTGCGGTAGCGGATCATCGGCATGGCGGCTTTGCTCAGAGTGGTCAAAACCAGCTCGCCTTGTTCGCCTTCCGGCAGGACTCCACCGGTATCCGGGTCAATGATCTCCGGGTAGAAATAGTCTTCAAAGATGTGCGGTCCGGCCTGATGGATACATTCCATCGCCACGCCCGGTCCGATGATCTCGGACAAGCCGTAAATGTCGATCGCCTTGATATTGGTATTGGCTTCGATGTACTTGCGCATTTCCTGTGTCCAGGGTTCCGCGCCGAAGATGCCGTATTTCAGAGAGAGGCTCTTCATGTCGATGCCCATGGACTGAGCCTGGTCTATCAGATGGATGAAGTAGCTGGGAGTACAGCAGATAGTGGTCACGCCGAAGTCTTTCATCAGCATGATCTGGCGGTGAGTATTGCCGCCGGAGGCCGGGACAACGGTGGCTCCCAGGGCTTCCGCGCCATAGTGAGCGCCCAGACCGCCCGTGAACAGGCCGTATCCATAGGAGACCTGGACGATGTCGTTGGAGGTCATTCCCACGGATTTCATACCGCGGACGATGACTTCTTCCCAGACCCTGAGGTCTTCTCTGGTATAACCCACAACAATGGGCTTGCCGGTGGTTCCGCTGGAGGCGTGAATGCGCACGACTTCATTCATCGGGCTGGCAAACAAACCAAACGGATAGGTGTCGCGCAGGTCTTTTTTGATAGAAAAAGGCAGTTTCGCGATGTCTTCCAGTTTCTGTATATCGTTGGGAGTGAGGTTTCTTTCTTCCATTCTCGCACGGAAGAAGGGAACCCGTTCGTAAGCCCGGAGCACGGTTTGCTGCAGGCGGGTCAACTGAAGCTCTCTCAGTTTTTCCACAGGAAGGAAATCAGGAGCGTTGACGGGATCGAAAACAATTTTGTTTGCCATAAAAATTCAAAATGCGGCGCACGTCAGTGTGCGCTTCACACCACTTTTATCATTCTTTGAGGGAAGTGTCGATATAAAATTGAAAACTTTAAAAGTAGTAAAATTATTGAAATCAATTTCTTATCTCGTTTTTTGCGGAGTGGAAAGTCCCGGATATACGGTTGACTATTTCCCCAGATAGTTCATACTGTGCGCGAAAGAATGAGTCCGCGGACGGACCTTCCTGAGAAATACGATGAAACGCTCTGAAATCAATCAATATATCCGTGAGGCGGAATCCTTTTTCGCCCGGAATCATTTTGTTTTACCACCTTTTGCCAGCTGGAGCCTGAAGGATTTTCAGTCCCGCAGTCGGGAAGAGATCGCCGAGATCCTGGACTGCGAGTTGGGCTGGGACGTGACCGATTACGGCGAGGGCCGATACCTGGAAAAGGGATTGTTCCTGTTCACGATCCGCAATGGCAAGCTGGGCAGTCAGTTGTACACAAAGCCCTACGCGGAGAAAATCATGATCTCCAAAGAAAACCAGGTGACGCCGCTGCATTATCATCGCTCTAAGACAGAGGATATTATCAACCGCGGAGGAGGCCGTCTGGTGTTCGAGCTGTATAACAGCGACTCCAATGACGGACTGCTCCAGACTCCTGTAACGGTTTGGAGCGACGGGGTGAAGATGACGCTGCCGGCGGGCAAGCCGTTTTCTCTGCCGTCGGGAGCCAGTTTGACGCTGCCGGTGGGTGTGTATCACTCCTTCTACGGTGAAAAGGGTTCCGGTCAGGTGATGATCGGCGAGGTTTCCGCCGTGAATGACGATCATACGGATAATGTCTTCTACGAGAAGCTGCCGCGGTATCCGGAAATCCAAGAGGATGAGGAACCTTATCGTCTTTTGGTGACGGATTACGCCAAGTTCCTCCGGTAACCCGGTTCGCGTCCGGCAAAAAAAGCCTTGCTGG
>JAFYBS010000017.1 GCA_017540125.1 Eubacterium sp. | reverse complement strand
CCATTTACGCAGGATGTTTTCTCCATCCTGCAAGGCGCCTGAACGCGTCGATGCGGTGGCATCGGCAAGTGAAGGCAACGAAGCAGGTGGAAAAACAGACAAGTAATATGGTCCGGTTATTTGGTGTCAGTAGCACTAGTCGTTAAACAACCAATTCCTCCGGCCGTTCGATCAGCTGTGTGGCACCATGCTGCACGAGAAATTCCCGGGAGCGGAAACCCCATAAAACACTGATGCAGGGCATACCGGCGTTCGCCGCTGTATCGATATCCACATCCGAATCACCGACATAGATCGCCTGATCCGGTGTGACACCAAGTTGTTTCAATGCGGACAAGACCATATCCGGTGCGGGTTTTTTCCCGATGCCGTGAGCCTCGTCCTCTCCGGCTGCCACATCGACGAGATCGCCGAAGTAAGCCGGAATCAGTTTTTTTACAGCAAAGTCCGCCTTGTTGGAGACCACTGCAATTTTGATACCGGCATTTTTCAATCTCTCAAGCATCGAGAGGATTCCGTCATACGGTTGAGTATTATCCTCGCAATGCGCGTCATAATACATCCGAAAGTCCGCCATCAAACGAGCATGCATCGCCATCCTTTGGTCATCTCCTTCGATATCGGTCAACGTGTCGTGCACCTCTCCGCCCGGCATGGCACGCACCATGAGATTGACGATACCGTTCCCTACAAAACGACGGACATCCGAGATCGGTCGTGTCGGAAGTCCGTTATTATTCAATGCGAAATTAACGGCATCTGCCAGATCCTGTAACGTGTCCAGCAAGGTGCCGTCCAAATCAAAAACCACTGCCTGAAAATTCATTCTCTGCTTCTCCATTTTCACTCATCACTTCACCGGAATTGCCCGGCCGGTCACCTTCAGCGCCTCTTCATCCAACCTGTCCTCGTTGTACACCAACTTTCCGTTCACAAATACCTTTTCAATTCCGAAAGGCTTTTCCTGATCCGGGATTCCGTTTCTCAGCGCCTCTTCATCAAAAACCGTTTTCAAATTTCCTTTCTTGATGCAAAAACCCCGCCGCCTTATCCTTTGGCGGCGGGATATAGTTTCAGTAGTCTTTACTCATAACGGAACTTATCAATCTCACCGGACAGGGCATCCGACTGCTCACGATTTCTCCGGGCAATACCACCCAGCTCATGCATGCTGTCGGCGATACCGGCACTGTTGCCGGAGATAGTCTCGACCTCGTTCGCGCTGTCGGCAATCGTCGCCGAGATATCCCGGATGCTGACATCGATGTCGCGAACCGCGGCTGCCAGCCCGGAACTGGACTCCTTCAGCCGATGAGTGCTCTCCTGCAGACTCTGGGTCGATCTTCCGTATTTTTCTCCCAGCTCCAAAAAGCTGTTGTAATCCTCCGCCACATTTTCCGTCATAAACCGGTTCATCTCCCGGCTCTGCTCCAGCAGATCCTCCACGGAACGAACCGCGTTGTTGGAAATATCGTTCATCTCCGCCACCGCCTCGCTGATGGTGTTGGAGAGTGATTCCACCTCGGTTGCCACTACGGCAAACCCGCGTCCCTGCTCTCCGGCCCGGGCCGCCTCGATCTGAGCATTTAACGCCAGCATCTTGGTCTGATCCGAGATATCCGTTACCTGCGCCGCGATCTCGCGAATCTGCTCGATCTGTTTGGCCTGTTCGATGGCAGCCGCCATATGCGACTCGATGTCAGCGATCTTCGCCATCGCTTCTTCCTTGTGCTTGCGGGCTGTCTCCGCAGAAGTCTCCGCTTCTCCATGCTCCTTCGCCACCACGTTTTCCATCTCCTGCATGCTGTCGGCAAAGGCCGATATCTGGTCGGCCGCCGAATCCAGATGAGAAGCTGCTGTGGAGGAAGTAGCCGAACACTCTTCCATATTGGCGCTGATATGGGTGATTCCGTCATTCATCTCATCGATGGCACCGGAGTTCATCGTCAGTGCCTCGCTGAGATCGGCGCCGATGTTGTGGATCTCCTCGGAGGTGTTTCCGACCACTGCCATCAAGTCACGGATCTGACGGATAAATGCGTTGACATTATCTCCGATGACCTCGAACTCATCTCCGCTCTTCAGCTCTACCTCTTTCGTCAGGTCGCCGGAGCCGTCATGGAGATCACTGATTTTATCATTGAGCACGACGAACTTTCTCTTCATCACGACAGCAAGCAGAACCACGATGATCAGTCCGCAGACAAGCACGATCCCACAGACCAGAATGATGGAAAAAAGGAGGGACTTCGATTTCTCCCGAATGGTGTCCATGCTGATGTCAACCACCGCCAGCGCCACGGTCTGACCATCGGCCTTGATGGGGGAATACGCACTGATATGCTCGCCCCACTCGTCCTCGTAAGGATCACCGGAGGTCGTCTCTCCGGCATAGGCTTTCTCCAATGCTTCTCCGGAGTCGTCAAACTCATCACCGGCTACCCCCGGCTCCTCGGGATCGGAATCCACCACATAGACGTAACCGTTTCCGCCCTTTTTGATGGTGTAGACATACTCGGCACCACCGTTCTCCAGGAACGTGGTCAACGGTGCCAGCAGTCCCTGATAAGCCTCGCTCTCCTGGTCCCCGTCCTCGATCTTCTCCACCAGCGCACCATCCACGGACGCCGCCACGCAACGGGCTGTGTTTTCCGCGCCGTTCCGTATCTGCGTTTCGAGGTTATCATAGGATTTTCCGTAGAGAACCCAACCGAGCACCGCATCGGAAATCAACAGCAACGCCACCAGGACCACGATCAGCTTGACCGTCATACTAATTTTTCGTACCTTCATTCTATTCCCCTTCCGTATAAAAAAAACACTACGATGATATTTTACCGTCACAAACCTGTTTTGTCAAGATTTCACAGATTCACCCTTCCCAAAGCTCCAGGATTTCCCGGATCCACAGTGTATTCTCGTGCCAGATAATCCGATCCGGCCAGGGAAGCCCCTCCACATAATCCTGCTTACGGCTGTCAAGCAGTTGGAGACGCCGATGGTATTCCTTCGGATCCCGCGCCCGCAAGAGCCCGAAATCGCAGGGAAGATACGAACGTTTCTGCTCTTTTTCCCGTGTCACCTGCCGGAAGGAACGACGACCGTAAGAACCGATATCCATCACATAATCTGTTTGGATTTGTTTCGTTGTACCGGTCGGATCCTCCAGACAGATAATCCCCGACTCCAGATAATATTCCCAGACCGTCTGCCGGACCTTTTCCTCGGGAATCGGATAGTCACACTGTTCCTTGATATATTTCACGGAATAACCCTGATCCGCCAGATGGCAGATCAGGTCTCCGCCTGCAATATCAAAAATAAAATTAGATAACGCCCTGTCAAACGCAGATTTTTCTTCGTCTTTATACTTCGTGATCTTGCCCTCTATTTTGTGGTATACTTCAACACTTTTGTGAACTTCCCGAGCACCTTCTCATCCTTTCCGGTGTCCGGATTTTTAACATAAGTATAGGCTCTCGCCTTGAAGTAGAAAGTGATACCGGGATCCAATCCTTTGATCTTCGCCCTGATCGCCCCCTTCTTTTCTACCTCGATTTTTTTCACTTTTTTTCGGAACTTCTTGTCCTTCGTCCACAAGATCTGAACCCCGTTGATGCCCGAGAGTTTTTTCCAGCTTACCTTCGCGGTTCCTTTTTTGCCGGCTTTAACCGATACTCCACTCAACTTTCTGGACTGAGCAAACTGAACCGACTCTTCATACTCTGTTGTCTGGCTTTTCTTCGAGGTGCCGAGCAGCGCATTCCCTTTGGAATCAAAGTTCGTCAGATATATTTTTCTCGACAGAGCCGGATCGATGTGATTCGTCATCACAAAGCCCAGACGGTTAAAGGAGGAGGCACTGTCCACCTGATTCAGATAGGCTTCTCCTTTCAAAAGACTCAGATCCACATCCCTGGAAAGCTCGATCCTGTCATTCGCTGCCGTATAATTAAACAGAATGTTGCTGTCGGTCAGAGACTGACTGTTGGCATATTCAACCGTACCATCAAAATACGACATTTTTTCCGCAGGATCATTGGACTTGTAATAATCCTGCGCATATACGATCGAGGTTCCGATTTTAGCCGGTCCTTTTCCGTTGATTCCCTTATAGTTGTCGCCATCCCAGGAGTCCGCGTCCCAACGACTCGCATCCGGTCCGAACGCGTTCATATAATCGGCATAAGCCGGATCGCCGGAGACTTTTGTGCTTATGGCAAGTCTGCTGACAAATACGATCTTACCACGAACATCGCTGAGCTTCGGAACCTGGTTTGTTCCGTTCTCAAACTTGTAGATCGGATAGTTGCTGTCCTTGATATACCCCAGAACACACTTGGCAACATCATCATCATCGGTCTTATATAGCGCGTCCCCTTTCAGGGTTATCACGATGGTTTCCTTTTTATGAGTACTCAGGAAATCTCTCGCCGTATTCATCACGGTACTGAGATGAATCGGATTGTAATTCTGATCGTAGCAGACAGCTCCCGTGTTGCCGTGAACGATCTCCGGATCATCCACGCCGACATCACTCTGGAACTTGGAGACGCGGATATCCCACGCTCTCACTCCGGCATTTAACTGCTCCCCGAGATAGAGATACTGTGTCATAACCTGGATCCACTGCTGATTGAGAAGATTGTAGGTCAGGGATCCGTCGATCCGGTTGCAACAGGCATCATGTGTGCCCGGGATGTTTACCGCGGAAAGCGGGATGTCATCGGATAATTTGGACATCCAGTTTCCGGCATTGACGTCTGATTCTGTTTTATTGTCATCATAGGTATGAACACCTTCCGTGTTGTCAAGCATATACATCTTCCAGTTCTCCGGACCGGATTTCTGGACCAGCTTCACCTCGTCATCGTCCACGTTCTCCTGCAAGGCAAGATACTTCCCACTGTTAAGGTTCTTGATCTGCCAGGTGTCATTTCCCTGATTGATGAAGCGCCACAGCTGACTCTTTTTCCCATCCCCCTTGTTTGACCAGATATGGATAACGGCATTCTCATCGGAGCCTCCACCGTCTACGTCCCAGACATAATCCAGAAAATCGGTTGCGTGGTTGGTAGTTACCGTATTCAGATTCAGGTAGTTTCTCAGCTTGTACGCCCCCTGCGCGGGAATCCACTCGGCCGTCACCTTAAACATCCTGCCCAGCTGCTCCGTCTGAAGGCAGTTTCCGATAGCGATCGCATCGTTGTTTACGTCGACCGGACGGATCTTCCCCTCCGGATACAGCGCGAAGGTCGGCGCTCCGTCACTCGGAGATGACACATGTGCCTTGCTTCCGGGAATCGTCTTGTTCTCCTCATTAATCGGTACGATATACCACTTTTGTGCGGTGATTTTATCGTCCCGTGCCGTACAGAGGTCCGATTTTTTCTTGATGTTGTTATCATGAACACCGACAAAAGAGCCACTGCTTTTGACCTGGATTTTGTAGGTATCCTGCTCTCCCTCCACAGGGATAAACTTAAACTTCTGGTTGTCTGCTTTGATGGAATCATGATACTGATGCAGTTTCTGGTTCTCTTTTCCGTTATCGTTTCCTTCCACATCGATATACATATCGGAGTTGGTATAACGGATTGAAAAATATCCGTCACCGAGAGGTGCGATTTCAAACGAACAGTTATTTCCATTCACATCGTCCAGATGGATCGCATTGTTCTTGAACTTTCCGGTATCATCCATATTGGCACGCCAGGTCAGAGATCCGCCATCCTTCAGCCAAATATAGTAGGCCAGGTCCTTGTCAAAATAATCCTCTCCCTCCGCGCTCGCCTGCTTCGTCGTTCCGATTCCGGCAAATACACCGAACACCATCACAACGGCCAATGCGACGGCGAAGAGTTTTCTTGCATGACTTGTTGTATTTTTCCGCATCACTGTGTTACCTCCTATGATTTGCATTGATTATTCCCACCGATCCGGCAGTCCGGAAAGAGTCATTCGAACTGCCGGTCATATGAAAGGTCAGGTCAAAAAGTGCTTAAGGTTGATCTCCCTGGTGAATAAATAGGTTACGATTCCGGCCTTTCTGTAACATTGCAAGTGTAAAAAGTATTTCTTGTGTTTCTTCAGTTTTTTCAGATTAACAACAAGGTTTTTCAGCGTTTTAATTGTCACTTTCTTTTTGCCGGATTTATCGGTTGAAATCAACATCTTTGCCGCTGTCAGATGATACTTCTTTTTCAGCTTTTTAAAGTTTTTGAATAATACACTGACAATCTTTTTCTTCGCCTTAAGCTGCAGCGCTTTTTTCAGCACTTTACGCTTAATCTGAGAAATCTTTTTCGGACTGATGGGATATACCTTTCCTTTTTCACCCTGTATCAATCCTTTGCACGGAACGGAAGTCAGATAATACGTCTTATTCTTATTCAATCCCTTAAAGAATGCCTTTGCTCTGTTTGCCTTGAAGTCCGTGATCAACTGACTTCTGACATCCTCTTTAAAGTTTTTATCCGTCGAGATCAGTACGCGCACACTGTCCGCTTCTTTCGGAGCTGCTACGGTCGCGCTCAGTTTCCCCGGATCCTCAAACTCGATGGAGGAAACCTTGACAGCTTCGAACGGATGCTTTTCAATCGCCACGATATCGGAGTAATAAGAGTAGCTTCCGTAATTGACGGTACACCGGATCGGGATATCCCACTTTTCTTTGAGATCTCCTTCCACCGTATAGGTGTTGGAACTCTTTATCTCACCGGCGGCATCGGCGACAAGTTCTTTTTCATCCACCGTCGTAGCGGAAACCGGATTCCAGGTTTTCGTTTTAGAATCGTAGGTCTCCCAGGTATAAAAGACATCTCTGTCTTTGATTTTTTCTTTGATCGATGCTTCTACCGAAAAGCTTGCCGTCTTACCCGAAAGATCATCCCCTATGTAGACCATCTGTGGTTGCTTGGTGATAACAAGGTTCTTTTTTGCCGGAGAAACATTGTCAACACTGCAACACCTAACCGGTATTCCTTCCTTCACCTGCGTCTCACCGCTTATATGCTTCACATAGGCAGGCACCACATAAAAATCAATTTTTTTCTCATCATCGATTCTTTCATAACCGGGTATGTGTAAAGCGTAGGTGGTATAATCACTGTCTGTTCTGCGAGGCACCGGACCATCGGTGATATTCATGAGATGCAAAACACCGTTGGAATCCTTACGGTAGATGTTATATCCGTCCGGAACCCGGTTTTCATCCTTCACGGAGCTTTCCCATCCCAGCACGACATCCAGGGAGGAATCCGCGTTTTCGGTGACGGATTGTACCGCTGCAGCTGAAGGCTGTTCGGGCGGCAGAGGATTCCCCTTTACCGGAACATAGAAGCTCAGTACGTGGATGGAATCCAACAAATCATCTTTTATGGCCTCCTTGTTTTTTACGGCACCATTCAAATCAGATAAAGGATGGGCCACCGCTGTCGAGGAGTAGTTATAGGACAAATCATTCTCTCCGAAATGGAATATGGAAGAACTCATTCCTTTGTATTTTTCATTCTTCACAAATCTGAGTTCTCCTCCGATAGGATTTGACAACTTATCATACCCTATACTAAAACTCGTTCCGGTCGTGGTGGTCTTACACTTTGCGTAATCGGCTGCGGCTCCGAAGACAAAACCTCCATATTTTGTTCCAATCTTAAGCTCGCCGGATAGATCTCCGCTTAATGTTCGTGAATTACCATGGGAAAAATCGATACTCCCTCCCACATCCACGATTTCATCGATTGAAGACTTCACCTCTGCTCTTTCATAATCATTATCCTTTATCTCTCCGTCCTTCATATCATCATCGTTCAATATATCGGTTATTTTGGTCATATAACCGTTCGGATTTCCCGCAGAGGACGAGGGAAGCTTTGAAGCATCTATGATCGGAGAAGACGATTCCGCATCAAAAGTATTTCCTGTTTTTTTTGTCTCACTCTCTACGATCACGTTATATTCATTCAGTTTCAATGAGGTATAAATCGGTGAAAGAGGCGATGTAACAACCCGGTTGTCTTTAACATACTTATTGTTGACTTCATCATAGTACAGTACATCATAGTAGTTTTCCACTACGGGAATAGTCAGTACCACCGCATAATCATCATCGCAGGGAACTTCCATTTCCTGTGTAGCTATATCCTCATCGGTCCAACCCCAATGAGCTCCGAAGGATACAACCGCTTCAGCCTCGACTTTAAAGAGTTTTTCTCCCTCATATCCGCCATAAAATCCGAACGACAGATTAAAACCGAGCTCATTATCTCTTGAATACCCAGTACTGACAGAATAGGTCACCTTCGCCTCATTACTCTCCTCGAAATATGGCGGTGCCTGAACGATGCTTTGCAGCACCGGTGCGGAATACGTCGATCCGGTTCCGGTATACCGGTAATAGAAGGTGTCCAAATCCGAATTGACAAATCCGGTAAAAATACTGGTTCCGTCGCCGTCTTCATTTTTTTTATGGAAAAAATCATCATACGCCTTATAGTGAAAACCGGCTACTGAACTGTCCTCGGCGTTGTAATAGGAAATCAGGTTCACATCGATATAGACATGGTCATGATTCGCCGGGTAAACATCGGAGGATAACAACGCGATAGTATCGGTCCCGGAGCTGTTCAAAAATCGTCCGGAGTAAGCGGCAAATACCCAGGCCTCCGTCGATGCGTCATCGGTTTCATCCTTGGAGATATCATAGGTATAGATATCCTTGAATGAGACTTCATTCGGGAAGTTTTCCTTTTCACAACCGGGCGTTGTATCCGTCAGGATACAACGATAGATATTACCGTCCTTATCCTTGGTAACAGACGCGGGAACACCGCTGACCTTTGTGTTCTCGGCAGAAAGGATCACTCCCTGTATACAGAGCTG
>JAFYBS010000174.1 GCA_017540125.1 Eubacterium sp. | reverse complement strand
TTCCATGTTTGAAAAAACCGGTGAGACCTGCATAGTCAAAGGAAACATGGAAAGTATTTTTAACGGATATATCGACGTGGAAATGATCAACAATTCCGCCCGTGTCAAAGACGGTGATGAAGTTGTTACCTCTCATGTCAGCGATAAGTTTCTGGAGGGACTTTCCGTCGGGTATATCAAGGATATTGTAGAGGATCCGGCCACCCTTACCAAGACCGCCCATCTGACTCCGGTAGTGTCCTTCGACCAGTTGGAAAATGTCCTGGTCATTACACAGCTGAAGGATTCCACGGAAGTAAAGGATATGTCCAATTATGATTAAAAAGACTCTCGTTTCCATCGTAATCATATTGATTGCCTTTTTGCTGCAAACGACGGTGTTTCATGCATTTGCCCTGGCGAATGTCGTACCGAACATCCTTCTTGTGGTTACGGTAAGCTACGGTTATATCCGAGGCAGGACACACGGCATGTGGATCGGTTTAGTGTGTGGATTGATGTTGGATATGATGTTTGAGAGCGTCATCGGTCTGTGTGGATTTATCCTTATGACCATCGGATTTTTCATCGGTTATATCCGTAAAATCTTTTTTACGGACGGGATCTGGATGCCTGTTGTTTTGATTTCCGTCGGTGATTTTGCTTATTGCATGTACTATTATGTAACAGAGTTTCTGTTGCGTGGCAGATTGCATTTTTTCTTTTATTTTTTGCATGTTATGTTACCTGAGATTGTATACACGGTTATCGTAGGGACAGCGATCTTTTATTTGATACGGATCCTGGAGGATTTCCTGACGACAACACATCGCAGAGAGGAGGAAATCTGATGTTGGAGAGCATCTGGTCCGGTATCAAATCCGTCGTCAAGTCCCGCCTTTTTGCGTTGGTAACCACGTATATTATTCTGTTCGCTATTCTGATCGGAAGAATGTTTTACCTTCAGATCATCAGCGGTGAAAAATACGACAAGCAGGCATCTGTCCGGAACACCAAAATTCGTTCCATCAAAAGTGCCCGTGGCGAGATATATGATTGTAACGGAAAACTTCTGGCCGGAAATGAACACAGTTATGCGGTTACCATCGAGGACACCGGTGACCTGACAGATAATATATCCAAAAACTCCATGATCCTGAAGTGTGTTAATCTGATCAAAAAAAACGGGGATAAAATCGAGCTGGAGTTTCCTATCCGCATAACCAAAAAAGGGCGCAAGGTCTTTCGTGTTGACAAGAACGCAGAGCTTCGGTTCAAGCGAGATATTTTTTTCAAAAAAAGTGTGGATGAGCTGGATGAAGAGCAGGAGGCTATGACCGCCGAGCAGGTATTTGATTATCTGAGAATGACGGATGAACCGAATACAACCCGGTTTTTCTCTCCGGAAGCCAAGGATGAAAAAACAGGTCAGCTTCTGGAACCGAAGTATTCGGATGAAGATGCGCTGCAGATCATGACGGTTCGCTACGCGTTACTGATGAAAACGTATTCCAAGTACGAGCCGATCACTCTGAGCTCGAATGTGAATGAGCGTACGGTAGCTGCGATCAAGGAAAGCTCGGCTGAGATGCCCGGCGTGGAAATCGCCACAGAGCTTCTCCGGGTTTACTATGACAGTGAGTATTTTTCACATATCATCGGTTATACCGGACTGATTTCTTCGGAAACTCTGGAAAAATACCGTTATGCGGACAAAACCAGTGATTATTCCGCTTCGGATCAGATCGGAAAAACAGGTATCGAAAAAGAATACGAGGATGTATTGAAAGGAAAAAAAGGAGAGGAAGCCCTGGTTCTGGATTCCAGTTCCCGTATCATCCAGCAATCGCAGACCAAAGATCCGGTTGCCGGAAATGATATCTATCTGTCCATCGATTCAGAGCTTCAAAAGGCCACCTATACTCTGGCCGCCAAGGAAGTGTCCGGTATCCTTCTTTCCAAACTGACGGACAGCCGTTCCCACGGTACCAAAGGAAAACAGGCATCCGGAATCCTTGTATCGATCTATGATGTTTACGATGCCATCATACAGAACAGTATTATCGATGTTACACATTTTTCTTCCGATAAGGCGACAAAACTGGAGAAGAGGATTGATACCCGGTTTTCGGATATCAAAAAACGAGCGCTGGAAAAAATCGAGAATGAACTTAACTATACTAACACAAAAGCTATGAAATCGCTGGGAAAGGCGATGCAGGAATATATGAATTACGTGTATTCCATGCTGACCACCAACGAAGTACTGGATGCCAAATCCATCAATTCCGAGGATGCCTACTACCGGAAGTATAAAGAAAACAATCTGTCTCTCAGCGAGTTTATCGTCCATGCCATACGGAACAACTGGATCAATCTGGAAAACCTGGATATCGATGCCAATTATTACAGTTCGGAAGAGGTGTTCGAAAAAATCCGGTCCTATATCATCGACGAGCTGATCGATGATTCCTCCTTTGATAAGTGCCTGTATCATGTGATGGTAGAACAGGATTATCTCACCGGGACCGAGATCTGTCTGTTATTGTTTGACCAGGAAGTTCTTGAGATGGATGAGGATGCCTATCAGGAAATAGAAGCCGGCATGATCTCTCCTTATTCCTTCCTGCGAAGCAAAATCCAGTCCATGGAGCTTCCGGTCGGAGAGCTGGGACTGACACCCTGTTCCGCTTCGGTTGTGATAACCGACATAAAAACCGGAAAAGTACTATCCATGGTTTCCTATCCCAGTTATGATAACAACAAGTTTGCGAATTCCGTGGATGGTGATTATTATGCCAAGGTCAGCACGAGCTCGGCATTTGCCCTACTGAACAGAGCAACCCAGCAGAAGACCGCTCCCGGTTCCACGTTTAAGATGGTCACCGCGACAACGGTGCTGGAAGAGGGTTATATCGATCCCTATACCAGAGTCAAGGACAAGATCACCTTCGATAAGATCAACCGTCCCTGGCCGAAATGCTGGTCCTCCGTGGGGCACGGAAATATCAATGTCACTCAGGCTATCCAGCATTCCTGTAACTATTTCTTTTATGAAATGGGATACCTTCTGGGAAATGGACATGATAATATTGTTGATAATGAAAAAGGTCTGAGCCTGTTGCGAAAATACGCCTCCATGTACGGGTTGACTTCCAAGTCAGGGGTAGAAGTATCCGAGGCAGATCCTACGTTTTCCGATGTCGATGTCGTTCGATCCTCCATCGGGCAGGGATCCAACCTGTACACACCGTCACAGCTTTCCCGTTATGTGACTACGCTGGCGAACGGACAGACCTGCTATGACCTGACTTTGGTGGATAAAATCCATGATATAACGACAGACAAAACGGTAAAAAACAAAGCCACGGAAAAAAGTGAGCTTTCCGTTTCGCCTGTAACCCTGACATCGATTCGTACCGGTATGCGGAAGGTTGTGGAGGACGGAAGCATCACTCCGCTGTTTAAAACACTCCCCGTAAACGTTGCCGGAAAAACAGGAACCGCTCAGATTACCAATAATGAGCCAAACCATGCCTTGTTTGTCAGCTATGCTCCCTATGAGAATCCGGAGATATCGGTCACGGTACAGATCCCGAATGGCTATACCTCAGGAAATGCAGCGGAACTGGCAAGCAAGATCTATCAATACTATTTTGATGAGGCATCCCGGGAGGATCTCCTGAAGCAGGAGGTTACACTTCCGGCACTCAGTACCGATGCGGTGCGAGACTAAGAAAGGTTAGCGGAAGATGGAAAACCTGAAGATTTTTCAATGGCTTGCTGTCAAGCGATATAATTGGAGAAACTATGATTTTTCACTGATCATAGTAGTGTTTATATTGTCTTGTATCAGTACTTTTATTCTGTCGAGGGTAACCAATAACTTCTCGATGGGAAAACAGATTTTCGGACTGAGCCTTGGATTCATCGTTATGCTGATTGTCTCCATCATGGATTATCACACATTATGTCGATTTTGTATCGTTTTTTATATCGCGGCGACACTGATGGTGGCTGCGACGAGGTTTTCACCGTTGGGAACGGATTTGAATACAAACTCCTGGCGCTGGCTTGATCTCGGGCCATACTATTTCCAACCTTCCGAGGTGTGCAAGGTTGTTATTATATTGACACTGGCGGCATTTTTCAACCGCTATGAAGAGCATGAAGACCGGAACATCCGAAGTTGGAAGACATTTTTCCTGGCTGTTTTGATAACACTGATTCCGACCGGATTTATCATGGTACAGTCGGATTTGTCCTCCAGTATGGTTATCATCATGATCCTGGTGATGATGCTGATCAGCTCCGGAATCGGTGCAAGAATCCTCGGGCCGGTGGCAGCCATCGTGATACCAACCGTGATCGGTTTTTTCTGGTACATCACCACACCGGGCGAGAAGCTGTTTCTGAATAAATACCAGATAGAACGAATCGTAGGATTTCTCCATCCGGAAGAAGAAGCTCTGGGCACCATGTTTCAACAGAACAACTCCGTTGTTTCCATCGCTTCCGGAAAGCTATACGGAAAAATGCTTATGGATACGGATCCTGCCATCCGGAATTACAACAATGTCAGTGTCCGGGACAGTGATTTCGTATGGACTCCGATCAGTGAAGAGTTCGGCTTTATCGGATGTATGCTGATTTTGGCATTGTTATCCATCATTATCATTAAATGCTTTATTGCCGCCAAAAGAGCAAGAGATTATCTGGGAATGATGATCGCCATCGGAATCGGAACAATGTTCACGATTCAGGTGTTCTTCAATATCGGAGTGACAACGTCAATCCTGCCCAATACCGGATTGCCGTTACCGTTTTTGAGCAGCGGACTGACTTCGATGCTCAGTTGTTCGATCGCAGTGGGATTGCTGATCAACATAGGGATACAACCGGCGCGAAGGTAGCATGTGGGCCGGAATATGGGGATATGATCAAAAATTTATTGGGGGTAAAAATGAATATCGGACTGATTGCACATGACTCAAAAAAAAGACTGATGCAAAATTTCTGTATCGCCTATCGGGGAATACTTTGTAAACACCGAATTTATGCCACGGGAACAACCGGCCGTTTGCTGGAAGAGGCAACCAACCTTACGGTCCATAAATACCTGGCAGGTCATCTTGGCGGCGAAAAACAACTGGGTGCTCAGATCGAAAATAATGAGATCGATTTGGTGATTTTTCTTCGTGATCCTCTGACACCCAAGTCTCATGAACCGGACGTTCACAATATCTTTCAATTGTGTGATGTTCACAACATACCGTTGGCTACCAATGTAGCAACGGCAGAATTACTGATAAAAGCGCTGGAACGGGGGGATCTGGATTGGCGCGATCTGGTAAGAATGTAGAGAATAATAATGTAGTACAGATGCGACGCCATTCCCAACCTGGCATCGCTGTTTTCCTGACCCTGCTTATTCTTCTGTATCTGGGAATTCTGGCATGGAATTATTTTACCAAAAACCATGTTTCGATATATGAGGTCAATACTTCTGAAATTTCGGATGATTCGCCTGCGTTCGCCTACATTTTTCGCACGGAAGAGGTAGTCACCACGGATGATGCGGGATACATCAATTATTATATTCCCGAGGGCTCACGGATCGGTAAAGGAGATGTGGTCTATACATTGGATGATGATGATTCCTTGCGATCCATGCTGACCACACTTCGAAACGAAAAGGCGGTATCTACTCAAATCGCTCCCATCCGTGAAGAGATCGCTACATTTCATAACTCGTTTTCTCCTTCCAATTACACGCAGCTCAGTGATTTTCATTTTTCTGTCAACAATACGATTCTCGAACACAGCCGGGGAAATCTGTTCCGGGATTTGAAAAAACTGATCAAAAACGAAGGCTCCAACTCCCAATATCGTAAATACACGGCCGCCAAAAGCGGTGTGGTTTCCTACTATACCGACGGTTATGAGGGATTATCAACAGCCTCCATCACGCCGGACATCCTGGAAAAAAACGGGACCATTGAACGGAAACAGGTGGCGGAAAACGGCCGGGTAAATGCCGGTGATCCCGCCTATAAACTGGTCACTTCCAATGACTGGATGCTGTTTACCGAATTGGATGATAATTATTATGAAACACTGAAGGATGAATCGACGGTTCGGGTTACGATCTTGAGAGACGGGATATCTTTTAATGCTTCCATCGAACACATCGAACAAAACGGAAAGCATCTGGTTCTTCTGACTACCTCCCGGTATATGGAACGATATATCAACGACCGGTTTCTGCGGATCGAGTTTACCCTCCGTCAGGCCAAGGGATTGAAGATTCCCAACAGTTCCATCCTGGAAAAAGAGTATTTCGAGATTCCGTCAGGCTTTATCACGAATTCCAACGGAAAACAGACGGTAATTCGCCAAGTCCATAAGGAAGACGGAACCACGGACGTTGAAAACATCGATATCGTTTCCCAGTATTCCGAGGATGACCGAAGTTACATCCGGGATTCCCGGCTGGCGGCGGGCGATACGCTGATGTCACCCGACGGTGGGTTATACACTCTTCAGAATAAAACAACAAGAACCGGTGTATACAGTGTAAATGAGGGATTCTGTCGATTTAAACCGGTGGATGTTCTCTACCACAACAAAGAATACAGCATCATTTCCGATACGACACGAGATGGACTGAGCGCATTCGATCATATCGTCGTCGACCCGTCGGATCTCAACGATGATGATTTTATAGATTGACGAAAGGAGAACTGGATAAATGAGTGAAGTAAGTGAGAATCTGAAGGAAGTGGAGAAACGGATCCGGGCGGCATGTGAGCGTAGCGGTCGTGACCGCAGCGAGGTGTCACTGATCGCCGTCAGCAAAACCAAGCCGATCGAAATGATCCGGGAGGCAATGGGAGAGGGGATTTCTGTCTTTGGAGAGAACAAGGTCCAGGAATTGGTGGCCAAACACGATGAGCTGGAGGGGAACAACCTGGAGTGGCATATGATCGGACACCTTCAGCGAAACAAAGTAAATAAGTTGCCCGGAAGGGTCAAAATGATCCACAGCGTGGACTCTCTTCGATTGGCAGAGGAAATCGAACATCAGTTTGGAAAAGCAGATATTGTGGCCGACATTCTGGTCGAGGTCAACATGGCGGGGGAGGAGTCAAAGTTCGGTTTGGCCCCACAAGATGTGGAGCCATTTTTACTCAAAATTGCAAATTTTAACCATATATGCCCACGAGGATTGATGACAATTGCGCCATTTGTGGAAGATCCGGAAGAAAATCGGAAGATTTTTGCAGATTTAAGGAAATTACTTATTGACATACAGGACAAAAACTACGATAATATAGATATGACGGAATTGTCCATGGGTATGACCGGAGACTATGAGGTCGCTATAGAGGAGGGAGCTACTTTTGTTCGAGTAGGAACCGGTATCTTTGGAAGTCGAAACTACGAGAAAGGATGAAGAATTCATGGCTTTTAATTCATTACTCAATTTCTTTCGCCTCGAGGATGATGAATACGATGAGGACGAGGAATACTATGAAGAGGAGACCAGAGCAGATGCTCCTGTCGAGAAGGAATCCCGACGAAGATCATTTTCTGCTGCAACCCGAAACGAAGATCCGGAAGAGGAGGAAGTCGCTCCCAAGCGTTCCGGTTTTTTGAACTCAAAATCAAAGGTGGTGCCTATGAAACCTGCAATGCAAGTGAACATTATCTCACCGAGCTCCTTTGAGGACTCTCAGGAAATCTGCAACAAACTTTTATCCGGCCGGCCGGTCGTAGTGAATCTGGAGGGATTTGATCCGGACGACGCTCAACGTATTATGGATTTTATTTCCGGATGTATCTATGCGATCAACGGAAAATACAACCAGATCGCCAAGTATATCTTTATTTTCTCGCCGGAGAATGTAGATATCAACAGCGATTCGATTTCCATCAGTGAAAATACGGTTTCCATGATGCCAACGATAGAGAGAGAATTCTAGGAGGATTTCAGCGATGCTATCGCCCTTGGAATTAGAAAACAAAAGAATAATCACAACCAAAAGAAAATACGACCGGTTCGAGATGGATGAGTATCTCGACCTGTTGTTTGAGAATTATAAAGCTCTTTATAACGAGTACGAAGAACAGAAAAAGCAGATCAAAACCCTGACGGACGGTATTCAGTATTACCGTTCCATCGAGTCAACGATGCAGAAGGCTCTGGTTTTGGCTGAAAAAACTTCGAAAGAAACGAAGGATGCTGCTATCCTGAAGGCCGAGTCCATCGAAAAGGATGCGAAAAGCCGCGCAGAGAAAATTTTGACCGAAGCGGAGACGGAGTATAACCGGATCCGCGAACAGTGCGTGACGTTGGTACAGCATTTTACGAAGTATAAAGCACAATTACAGATTGCGGCTAAGGAATCGCTTCGTTTGGTAAACAGCACCACGTTTGAAGTGGATACGCCGGAGATCGAAGGCGAGACGATACCGGTTGAAGCGGCACCTGTTCCGGGAGCGGAAACGATTTCACCGGAGGAAAATTATTCGCCGATGACAGAACCGGTTAATGCTGCCGCACCGATCGATCCTGTTTCGGACGTGAAAGCAACGGAAGAACAGCCCAAATCGTCGGTTTATTCGTTTAGCGGAGACACAAGGCCGCTTCCGAATCTTGGTAATGTTGCCGGTTATCCGGACGAATCCGGTGAGCCTGTACCGGAAATCCCGATCCCGCAGGCGGTGACACAACCTCAGATGGCAACACAGGAACAAAACATGGTACCGCCGGTCACCCCGGAAGTATCTGCGACACAGGTTTCTCAACAGCAGCCGAGCCCCCAACAGCAACCGGTTCCTTCCGTTCCGACGAATGAACCCGCAACCGGGGCAAAAAATATCAGCGATCAGTTCCAGATGTTAAACGAAGTGCCTGCCGCGACAGAACCGACCGTATCAACAGAACCGGTTCCTGACAAGACCATGGTTATTCCGGATGTAAGCGTGGCTGACCGGAACGCTATGCGTACGACCAAGCCACCGATGTCTTCCGCGGAAACCATGTCTATTCTTACTGCTGAGACGATCAATCTCGGAGATTCCATCCGGGCGGTACGAGGTCAGGAAGAGTCTCTTCAGGTTCCCGAACAGCAGACACAGCCTCAGGTTCTTGAATTGGATCCTTCCACTGAAAACAAGGCGACACCGCCTACCGGTCTGGATACCATACTTCAGAACATTACAATCGGAAAAAAGAAAAAACAAAACGGAGCAACCGAAGAGGATCCTTTTGAATTCCTCGGTTCGGTAGATGATTTTTGATGAAACGGATTGAGATTCCACGGATGAAGACGCATGTGTTTTTTTCTGCGCTCTTCATCCTCTTGTTAATACTGGACCGGATAACCAAACAGTGGGCCGCATCCAATCTGATGTCCGGCGATATCACCGTATGGGATGGCGTTTTGAAATTCCATTATTTGGAGAACCGCGGGGCCGCCTGGGGGATTTTTGAGGACCTGTTTTGGTTATTCTATATCATTACCGCCGTGGCAGTAGTTATCATGGCTTATTTTTATTCCAAAATCCCATTTGAAAAAAAATATCTCTTTTTGCGTTTTCTTCTGGTATTACTGTGTGCCGGTGCTGTGGGAAACTTCATCGACAGAGCCTGGTATCGCTATGTGATTGACTTTATCTATCTTGAATTGATTCATTTCCCCGTGTTCAATGTGGCGGATATCTATGTAACAGTCTCCGTTATACTGCTTGTCATATGCCTTTTCTTCGTCTACAATAAG
>JAFYBS010000173.1 GCA_017540125.1 Eubacterium sp. | reverse complement strand
GCAATGAAATCGCGGGCTGCGCGGCGGCTATGAGAGCGCACGCGACCAGAGTCGAGACGGGTATGGAGCTCTTCGAGATCGTCGGTACAGGCGGCGACAATGCCCACAGCTTTAATATCTCAACAACGTCAGCTCTCGTTGCGGCAGCCGGTGGAATGAAGGTAGCGAAGCATGGCAACCGCGCTGCTTCGTCCAAGTGCGGTACAGCGGATTGTCTCGAGGCGCTGGGAGTCAACATCGACCAGAGTCCGGAGCGATGCATCGAGCTTTTGAACGAGGCCGGTATGTGCTTTTTCTTCGCGCAGAAATACCACACTTCCATGAAGTATGTGGGACCGATCCGAAAAGAGTTGGGATTCCGTACCGTGTTTAATATCCTGGGCCCCCTGACCAACCCGGCGATTCCGGGCCGTCAGCTGCTGGGTGTGTATGACGAGTATCTGGTCATCCCGCTGGCACAGGTCCTGGTAAACCTGGGTGTGAAGCGCGGCATGGTAGTATACGGGCAGGACAAGCTGGATGAAATCTCACTCAGTTCTCCGACCACCGTCTGCGAGATCCGCGACGGATGGTACAAATCCTATGTGATCTGTCCGGAGGACTTCGGTCTGACAACCTGTCAGAAAAATGATCTGAAAGGCGGAACACCGGAGGAAAACGCGGCGATAACCAGAGCGATTCTCGCCGGCGAGAAGGGCCCGAAGCGGGACGCTGTTCTGATGAATGCCGGTGCGTCTCTCTATATCGGAGAGAAGGCAGACAGCATGGCAGACGGAATCAAGCTGGCAGCGGAGCTGATCGACAGCGGCGCGGCGACGAAGACGCTGGAGAAGCTGATCGAAGTGAGCAACCGATAACCCGTCCGTTGAAAAAATGAGGTAATTATAAATGAACATTTTGGATGAGATTGCGGCGTACACCCGCACACGAATGAAACAGGCGAAGGAACAGATCCCGCCGGCAGAGATGGAATCCTGCGCGAGAGCGCTTCCGTCGGGAGAATTTTTCTTTGAGAAAGCATTAAAAAAAGAGGATATCAGTTTCATCTGTGAATGTAAAAAAGCCTCCCCGTCGAAGGGATTGATCGCGGAAGAATTTCCGTATCTGACCATCGCCGATGAATATGAGAAAGCGGGTGCCGATGCTATCTCCGTGCTGACGGAACCGAAGTGGTTTCTGGGGAAGGATGCCTATCTGCAGGAGATCGCGGAGCAGGTGAACATTCCCTGTTTGAGGAAGGATTTTACGGTCGATGAGTATATGATTTATGAGGCGAAAGTGTTCGGTGCACAGGCGGTGCTTCTGATCGTCTCTCTGTTGCCGACGGAAACCCTGAAGAGCTATATCGGAATCTGTGATTCCCTGGGGTTGTCGGCGCTGGTAGAGACGCATGATGAGTCGGAGGTGGAGACGGCACTGGAGGCCGGAGCGAGAATCGTCGGCGTGAACAACCGAAACCTCAAAGATTTTTCGGTAGACCATGAAAACAGCAAAAGACTTCGCGAGAGGATACCGCAGGATGTGATCTTTGTGTCCGAAAGCGGGATCCGGGATGCAGCGGATGTGGCAGCGATGAGGGAAATCGGAGCCGATGCCGTGTTGGTAGGTGAGACACTGATGAGGGCGGAAAACAAATCGGAAAAATTGAAGGAATTAAAAGGTCGGTGATGACACCGCGAGGAGGGTTACTATGAGTAAAGGAAGATTTGGGGTACATGGCGGACAGTACATCCCCGAGACGTTGATGAACGCCGTGATCGAGCTGGAGGAGGCTTACGACAAGTATAAAAATGATCCGGAATTCAACGAAGAGCTGACCGCACTTTTTAACGAATACGCCGGCCGTCCGTCCAGGCTCTATTACGCAGAGCACATGACGAAGGATCTCGGCGGGGCGAAGGTATATCTGAAAAGAGAGGATCTGAACCACACCGGTGCGCACAAAATCAACAACGTTCTCGGCCAGGTATTGTTAGCCAAAAAAATGGGGAAGACGCGCGTGATCGCCGAGACCGGCGCGGGCCAGCACGGGGTGGCGACAGCGACGGCGGCAGC
The DNA here is from genome assembly GCA_017540125.1 of Eubacterium sp. Taxonomy (GTDB): domain Bacteria; phylum Bacillota; class Clostridia; order Lachnospirales; family Lachnospiraceae; genus Eubacterium_F. The sequence goes on along the minus strand of JAFYBS010000173.1, from coordinate 8,367 downwards.
GATGATGGGCATGGAATGTGAAGTGTTTATGGGTGAGGAGGACACGAAACGCCAGGCGCTGAATGTCTATCGTATGCGACTGCTGGGAGCGACGGTGCACCCGGTAACCTCGGGAACGAGGACGCTGAAGGATGCCGTTTCGGAGACGATGCGGGAGTGGACTTCACGGATTTCGGATACTCACTATGTGTTGGGTTCTGTGATGGGACCGCATCCTTTCCCGATCATCGTGCGTGATTTCCAGGCGGTGATCTCAAAGGAAATCAAAGCCCAGATGCAGGAAAAGGAAGGTCGTCTTCCGGATGTGGTGATGGCGTGTGTCGGCGGCGGATCGAATGCTATCGGAACGTTCTATCATTTTATCGAGGATGAGGGCGTACGCCTGATCGGCTGTGAGGCAGCGGGACGTGGTGTGAATACAGCGGAGACGGCAGCGACGATCGCCACCGGACGGCTGGGTATTTTTCACGGAATGAAATCGTATTTCTGCCAGGATGAGTTCGGCCAGATCGCGCCGGTTTATTCGATCTCGGCGGGACTGGATTATCCGGGAATCGGACCGGAGCATGCGCACCTGTATGATACCGGGCGCGCGGAGTATGTAGCGATCACGGATGACGAGGCGGTGGATGCGTTTGAGTATCTGTCGAGAACGGAGGGAATTATTCCTGCCATCGAAAGTGCGCATGCAGTAGCTCATGCGTTGAAGCTGGTACCGACGCTGGACAAAGATCAGATCGTGGTGATCACGATTTCCGGTCGCGGGGACAAGGATGTGGCGGCAATCGCCAGGTACAGAGGGGAGGATATACATGAATAATAAAACAATAAAAAGTGCCTTTGAAAACGGAAAGGCTTTTATCCCTTTTATCACGGCAGGTGATCCTTCGCTGGATGTGACGGAGGAGTTGATCTATGCCATGGAGGAGGCGGGAGCGGATCTGATCGAGATCGGAATCCCCTTCTCGGATCCCACGGCGGAGGGGCCGGTGATCCAGGCAGCGAATGAACGGGCGCTGGGTGGCGGCGTGACGACGGACAAGATTTTCGATATGGTGGAAAAGGTTCGCAAGAAGACGGATATTCCTCTTGTTTTTATGACTTATGCGAATGTAGTGTATTCATATGATACGGAGAAATTCGTGAAGCGTGCGAAGGAAATCGGGATGCAGGGGTTAATCCTGCCGGATGTTCCGTTCGAAGAAAAAGAGGAGTTTGATTCGGTCTGCAAGAAAAACGGGCTGGACCTCGTTTCTCTGATCGCGCCCACATCTCATGACCGGATCCGTACCATCGCGAAGGAAGCATCGGGATTTCTGTACTGCGTTTCATCGCTTGGGGTGACGGGCATGCGGTCCACGATCACTACCGATATCGGAGGGATGGTGAAGCTGGTGCGTGAGGCGAACCCGGAGCTGCCGGCAGCGATCGGTTTCGGTATCTCGAATGCGGAGACCGCGAAGGCGATGGCAGAGAAGGCGGACGGGGTGATCGTCGGATCGGCGATTGTAAAGATCATCGCGGAGTATGGCAAAGAAGCAGTGCCGCGCGTGGCAGAGTTTGTTCGTGAATTGAAGGGAGCGATAACAGAATAGGTATGACAAAAATAAAGATGTGCGGGATCACTTCTTTAGAGGATATTAACACTATAAATGAACTCCTGCCGGAGTATGTCGGCTTTGTTTTTTATGAGAAAAGTAAGCGATATATAACGCCGGATAAAGCGAAAGAATTGAAGTTGAAACTGGACAAAAGAATTCAAGCGGTCGGTGTGTTTTTACATGAGAAAGCCGAGGCTATGGCAGCCCTTGCGAGCGACGGTGTGATCGATATAATCCAGGCACATGGATGCGAGGAGCCGGAGTTTGTCAGGGAGATAAAAAAGCTTACCGATGTACCGGTGATCCAGGCATTTAAAACCAACAAAAAAGAGGATATCCTTCGCGCGGTGGAAAGTCCGGCGGAGTACATCCTCGTTGATTCCAGTCTGGGCAGCGGGGAGATGATGGACATCGAAATTCTGAAGGATTTCCCTCGCCCGTTTTTTCTGGCGGGGGGACTGAATCCGGAAAACGTATCAACGGTAATCGATGCCGTCCACCCGGAGGTCGTCGACGTCTCAAGCGGGATTGAGACGGACGGAAAAAAAGATCCCGAAAAGATGAGGGCCTTTATGCAGGCGGTGAAGGGAACTCAAATTCTCTGCGAAGCTCTGCCCTTCTTCTTTCAACAGTAAAAGCCCTGCTTCCGCAAGGCTTTTTACTGTATTTTTATGATCGTTTTTCTCATCCTTTCGTCGATTTTTGAATCTATGCTGACAATCCCCGGACGGAGTCAAAAGCCTCAGCCAGCTCCAACGCCCGTTCGTACACCTCTTTTGGATTATACATGTCTACATCCGAGGCTTTCAAACAAGCACTTTCCAAAAGGCGGAACCGGATTGGTGTTTTCTTTTCCAGCTTTTTGGACTTCCATTTGCTTACTTTGTTTACCAGTTTTTTCAGGAACATATTCACTTTCCCGTCGCTCAACGCGGGAACACAGGAGGGTACTCTCCGTATGATATGCCCCGCCTGCTGCTGATAAGCATATGCAATCTGAAGCAGAGTCTTCTCTCCGCCGAACCTTCCGAACAAGGCCATACCGGACGGCAATTCATTCGGGGTATCTTCATCCTTATCCGCAAATCCCATAGGAAGAATAATCTCGGGAAGACCGGCCTGTGGACCGAAGATCCAGATATAATTGTTTTTATTGAGCTGACTTCCGGGGTCCGTTAAAACAGAGGGAACCGTTTTCGTGGGCAGATAGAGGATGGCGTCAAGGTTGTTTTCCTTCATCAGGTCATCCATCTTCTGCCGAAAATTCAACATATTCTGCCATTCGACGGTACGGGCATAGTCATTCACTATTTCGGTATAGGGATTTTGCGTTTCTTCGAAGGAATCGGCAAGCTTATCCACATCATAACTATACAGGTTGGTGACATTGACATCTAAGCCGCTTTGTATCAATTGCTTCAGGGTGCGGTAGGTGGCCATGTCTCCCATACGATGAAAGTAAAAATTGATATCATATTCCCCGGTGGATTTTTTTATGCTTTTTATCACTGTGTTATTTTCAGCCTGAATCCAGTCGTCGTCGATGAGACCGCTGATATCCATCAGCTCCGCGCCGGCTTTTCGAAGGTTGGCGTAGGTCTTCATAGCCATATAGTATATTCTGTTATCCGGATAAACCCACTCTTTTTCTTCGGTTTCACCCGCTTCTGCCATCTTGACCGTTGCTGTTTTCACATCATCTTTTTGCGGAATCTCATGGCTGTTTATCGAGCCGTCGAAAACGCCGATCCGTTTTCCGTTCATTGCCTTTTTACTCAGATAGGCAGAGTATCCCTTTCCAAGTAGCCGGTCCGCTCCGGCTTCCGAAGTGTAATCATCCTCCGGATCGGTACCGCTCATACTTTCCAGTACATAAGAAAGGTCCTTCGGTGTTCTGGCGATCGGTCCGGTCACATCCTTCTCCGCCACAAGCGGAATTACGCCGGCGATCGAAGTCAGTCCTTTCGACGGACGAATTCCGTAAAGATTGTTACAAAGCGAGGGAATACGGATCGATCCGCCGGTATCGGTCCCGAGTCCGGCGGCACAGAAATTACAGGTGACAGCCACTCCTGTCCCCCCGGAGGAGCCGCCCGGTACACGGGAGGTATCGTAGGGGTTTCTGACCTCTCCACCCAGCAGGGATTCTGAATTGACTGCACTATAGGCAAACTCAGACATATTCGCCTTGCCGAGGATCACAGCGCCGGCTGCGCGAAGCTTTTTTATGATGAAACTATCCTTGTCCGGTACACTGTGATAGAGTGCCAGACTACCGGCCGTCGTCGGTATCCCCTTCACATCGATGTTGTCCTTCACGATGATGGGGATGCCATGCAGCGGTCCCCGTACTTTCCCCTGTTTTCTCTCCTTGTCAAACTTTGCTGCTTCCGAAAGGGCATACGGACTGACGGAGATGATGGAATTCAACTTCAGCTCTTCATCATACACCCGGATCCGATCGATGTACATCTGTGTCAGCTTCTTCGATGTGAGCCGTCCCGCATTCATCGCTGCTTGCAGCTCATCGATGGTGGCATCCTGCAGCTCGATCGTCGTAAAAATCTTTCCGAGCTTCTGCACCTCGCTCACTTTTTTTGCTTTCGCTTCTGCCTGCGTGATACCGGGGGCAATCAGACTGAAAGCAAGAAGAAAACTGATTATCGAATATCGTATTCTTTTTTTCATGTTATCTCCTTGTCCGGCGATTTACATCACAATCCTATCATATTGTAGCAGAAATGAGTTTTTTTCGCAAGGCATTTTTCCGGATTGCAGTAAAGCAAAAAGCCCTGCTTGCCACAGGGCTTTTTGTTGTGTTTTATTTACGGTACAGTACCGGTTGAAAAAATCATCGCTTCTTCGCCAGATCCACCTGCTGCACCGTGCCGGAGCTGCCGTCCTCTCGCAGGAAAAGTCCGGTGGACCGTATCACACCCTGCGTTTCGCCGGACATATTTTTCAGTGTGAATTCCGTGGGCGTCCGCCCCAGAAAAATTGCCCCGATGCCGCGCACCCCGAGTCCTACCAATACATCCTTTCCGGCGGCATCCTTTGACCAGATCTTCAGCCTATCAAAAATCGGATCGGCCTCATCAATCCAGCCGTTTCCATCCATGTCATAGATCGCCAGATCGGCAAATCCATCTCCGGATTTCGTGCCGAAAAGCTCGCGTCCGTCGTTGATGATCCCGTCCCCGTTCCGGTCCAGGGCAAGAAATCCACAGGCCTGACCAAGCATGGCGATGTTATCCATCTCACCGTCCGCATCAATATCAAAGGAAAAGGAGCGATCTGTCAGTTCCGTACTGCCGGTGCCGAAGTTGACGACCAGAGGATCCTTGAGCTGAAAGCCACCCATTTTTTTGGCCGATTTTTCTCCCTTGAATTCCGTGCGTTCGAGAAGAAGAGAGGTGTCAAATTCGATTTTTCTTCCGTCTTTTGTCTGTACGGTGCCCGTGGATTCAAAGCCGGTCATCTCATTCTCATACTCGTAGGATTCGTAGGTTTCTTCACCTTCCCAGGCTACAGTTTCCCACCCGCCTGCATCCCCCCGGACGACAAAAAGCTGTCTTCCGGCTCCGTTCATACCGGCACGGAAGTTCTCCAGGAACCGCTCAAAGTCCTCCTGTCGTCGACGGATCAGAAGCGAAAAGAGTTCCCGCAACGTCAGGGGGCGCGTGACGATTTCTTCTCCCTCCGTGCGTGTACCGGAAACGTCACGCCCGGCTTCGCCGGACCTGACCAGTCGGTCGGCCGATATAATTCCGACTTCGTCGGACGGCCTCCCTTCGGACTTGCCTTTCCCCGTCACCGCATGCCGGCCGGAAGCGGTATAGTTCTGATACAGCTCGACGACTTCCACCGTTTCATTTTTCGTGATCGTTCGGCTCTCCTTAGCTGTAGGCGATGTCGTTTCACTCAAGACCTCGCCCCAGCCTCGAACCGATGACCGACCACGTGACTGCCGTTGATAAGTTCTGCCTGAACCCATCGCGACATCACTTGATTGAATCACCATAGCGACTCACCTCCATGTATGAAATTGTGATCACGATCTGTAAAAAACGGTACAATAATAACACGGTCAGTGTGTACACGCATCGGAAAAACATCCATGTACAACCGCCGTGTTGATCTGCCCATCCTTCACAGATATGTTACAGAATATATATCGGCAGCTCGCGGGTATTTTTCAACATACAGACAAAAAATTTGCGTAATCTGCTAAGATATGGTAGAATATATTCGTTTCGTATATAAACAGGAATGGAGGATTATGACATCATGAGAGAGAGCGGTATTCTGTTTCCGATCTTTTCCGTGCCGTCGAAGTACGGGATCGGGAGCTTTTCGAGAGAGGCGTATGAGTTTGTGGATTTCCTGGAGAAGTCCGGGCAGGGGTACTGGCAGATCCTGCCGGTGGGGCCGACCGGCTTCGGGGATTCTCCCTATCAGGCGGTTTCGGCTTTTGCCGGCAATCCCTACTTTATTTCGCTGGAGACACTGATCGAGGAGAGCCTGCTTACCCGTGAGGAGGTGGAGGCACTGCCGACCGGTGGCGATGTGACGAAAGTGGACTACGGTGCTATCTATGAAAGCCGTCGGGATATCCTGAGAAAAGCGTATGAGAGATTTGCCGAGAAACTCGAGAAGTCCAGAAAGGACAAATCGATTACTGCGGGATCACCGGTTCCGGCCGGGATCAACCTGACGGAGGAATCGAAAAAAGAAAACACTTCCGATGCAGAAAATAAATCTGATTTGGAAAAGACTTCAGATCCCGACAAGAAAACAAAAGAGGAAAAAACCGCAAAAGATAAAACGGCAATGGATAAATCTCTGGCCGAGGAATACGATGCTTTCCTGGAGATGGAGACCTACTGGCTGCCGGACTATGCGCTCTTTATGGCACTGAAGGAGAAGGCCGGCGGACAGTCCTGGCTGGAGTGGGAGGACGACTTGCGCAAGCGCGATAAAAAAGCAATTGACGAAGCAAAAAAAGAACTGGAAAAAGAGATGGGACTCTACTATTTCGAGCAGTTCGAGTTTGACCGTCAGTGGCGCGCTCTGCGTAAGTATGCGAACGGGAAAAATATCAAGATCATCGGTGACATCCCCTTCTACTGTGCGATGGATTCGTCCGATGCCTGGTCTCATCCCGAAGTATTTTTGATGGACAAGGATCTGAAACCGACCGAAGTGGCGGGATGTCCGCCGGATGCTTTTTCACCCACCGGACAGCTCTGGGGCAACCCGATCTATGACTGGGCGGCGGAGAAGAAAAGAGAGTATGACTGGTGGCTGCATCGGATGTGGCGAACCTATGCGTTTTATGATGTGATACGCATCGATCACTTCCACGGCTTCAGTCATTACTACGCGATCCCGTACGGTGATAAAACAGCAGAAAAAGGAAAGCTGGAGAAGGGCCCCGGCATCGATTTCTTCAATGTAATGAAGGACAAAATCGACAACCTGCGGATCATCGCCGAGGATCTGGGGAACAATACACCGGAGAACGAAAAGCTGCTGAAGGATACCGGCTTCCCTGGGATGAAGGTGCTGCAGTACGGCTTCACCAGCTGGGACAGCTACTATGTGAATCACCGGCATATCAACAACTGCGTGGTATACACCGGCACACACGACAACACGCCGACCTTTGCCTGGTGTCAGGAGATCAATGACGGAGAGAGGGATTTCACCCGCCGTTATATCAATTCACCCAACACGGATTTCGGCGGCCTGACCTGGGATCTGATTCGGGAAGCTTATCGATCGGTGGCTGATCTGTGCATCATTCCGCTGCAGGATTATCTCTGCTTCGGCAAGGAAGCCAGGATCAATACGCCGGGCGCACCGGACGGCAACTGGCAGTGGAGACTGAAGCCAAATTATCTGTCACAGGAGCTTTCAAACAGCATACGCGGGCTGGCTGAGGTATACAGTCGGATACCGAAGGCAGCGGACTGATATTACAAGAAAAAACAATCAAAAAGGAGATAAAAATAATGAGCAATCCTATCGTAACCATAACCATGAAAAACGGTGCTGTCATCAAAGCAGAGCTCTATCCGGACATCGCACCGAACACGGTAAACAACTTTGTATACCTGATCCAAAAGGGCTTCTATGACGGGCTGATTTTTCACCGCGTGATTGAAGGATTTATGCTGCAGGGCGGCGACCCGGAGGGGACCGGTATGGGCGGTCCCGGTTATGAAATCCCGGGCGAGTTTTCCAGCAACGGATTTAAAAATGACCTGAAGCACGAGCCGGGCGTCCTGTCCATGGCACGTTCCATGATGCCGGATTCGGCGGGCAGCCAGTTCTTCATCATGCACAAAACATCTCCTCATCTGGACGGAGAATATGCGGCCTTCGGAAAGGTTACCGAGGGAATGGATGTAGTAGATAAGATCGCTACCTGTGACACGGATTATAATGACCGTCCGCTGACCGAGCAGGTGATGGAAAAGGTCACAGTAGAGACCTTCGGCGTGGACTATCCGGAGCCTGAGAGGAGCTGAAACTATTCATGTATTTGGCAGTGTTTTTTTCAGTTTTTTAGATGGAGAAGTGTTTAGTGTGAAGCGAAGTAAATAATGCTTCGTAGACGGATGGAGGTGTGATTCGTGAAAAAAAGACTGACGGCGATAATTCTGTTGATAGCTCTTTTGTTTTCTGTTCCGGTGGTACCGGTATCCCGTGCGGCGGAGAAATCATGGCAGAAAAAGACCGTAACGGCCTATCTGTTTTCGAT
>JAFYBS010000172.1 GCA_017540125.1 Eubacterium sp. | reverse complement strand
CTTGGAACGCAGTTTTCTCGCTTTGATCTCGACGTGTTTCTCGCTGTAATTCATGGTCTTAATCCTTTGAAAAAGTCTCCAGGGTCAGTCCCTCATTCCGGTCCAGTGCCGTCTGGATGCTCCAGGGGTGCTGGAACAGCAGGAGAGGATTGCCCTTCAGATCCTGTACCTTCTTCGTATCCGAAGTGAGCGACAGGGTGGACAGATCGATATCCGGCGAGGTGATCCAGCGGATATGCTCATAGGGCAGCTGATCCATACGAATTTCCACGTTGTATTCATTTTTCAGGCGATAGGTCAGAACCTCGAACTGCAGGACGCCGACGACGCCGACCAGAATCTCTTCCATTCCCGTGTTCAGCTCCTGAAAAATCTGGATCGCGCCTTCCTCTGCGATCTGGTAAATTCCTTTGGTGAACTGTTTTCTTTTCATGGTATCCACTTGTCGTACCCTGGCAAAATGCTCGGGAGCAAAGGTGGGAATTCCCTCGAAGCGGACCGGTGTTTTCCCGGTGTAGAGGGTGTCACCGATATGAAAGGTTCCCGGGTCGAACACCCCGATGATGTCTCCCGCATAGGCCTCCTCGATGATATGCCGGTTTTCGGCCATCATCTGCTGCGGAGCCGTCAGTCGCATCTTCCGCCCCTCGCGCTCGTGAGTGACCTCCATCCCCGCGTCAAACTTGCCCGAACAGATCCGCATGAACGCGATGCGATCCCGATGCGCCTTGTTCATGTTGGCCTGGATTTTGAATACAAAAGCGGAAAAATCCTCCGAAAAAGGACTGATCTCGGTACGATCCGCCTTCGCATCACCGTCCGCGCCGGATACGATGTGACGGGGAGTCGGCGGTGTGGTCATTTTTAAAAAGTGTTGCAAAAATACTTCCACTCCGAAGTTGGTCAGCGCCGAGCCGAAGAACACCGGGCTGAGTTTGCCCGCCCGTACCTGTTCCAGATCGAATTCGTCACTGGCACCGTCCAGCAGCTCAATCTCGTCCGTCAGCTGCTGATGCTGCACCTGAGTGATCTGCTCGTCCACGGAGGGATCCTCCAGGGACACGGTATGTGTCTCAACCTTCTGTCCGTTATCGCCGGCGATATAGCGCAGGATGGTCTTCGATTCCCGCTCGTATACGCCCTTGAAGCTTTTGCCGGAACCGATGGGCCAGTTGATGGGGCAGGTGTGGATGCCGAGGACATTTTCGATCTGATCGATAAGCTCGAAGGGGTCCATCGCCTCCCGGTCCATCTTGTTGATAAACGTAAAAATGGGAATCCCCCTCATCACACAGACCTTGAAGAGTTTGACGGTCTGCGCCTCCACACCTTTGGAGCCGTCGATCACCATCACGGCGGAATCGGCGGCCATCAGGGTACGGTAGGTATCTTCCGAGAAGTCCTGATGCCCCGGTGTGTCCAGGATGTTGATGCAATAATCGTCATAATTGAACTGCATCACCGACGAGGTGACGGAGATACCACGTTCCTTCTCGATTTCCATCCAGTCGGATACGGCGTGCTTGGCAGCCTTTCGTCCCTTGACGGAGCCGGCCAGGTTGATGGCCCCTCCGTAGAGAAGAAACTTCTCCGTCAGGGTTGTTTTTCCGGCATCCGGATGGGAGATGATGGCGAAGGTTCTCCGTTTCTCGATTTCCTCTTTTATGTTTGACATTTTTCATGGTCCTTTCTATAATAGAGACAGTGTTATTACTATAGCACAAACAAAAAAAATATACAAGAGAAACGCGAGTTTATTTCCCGACGGCGGTATTCCCGCAGTTCCCGGATAAGGATGGAGGTTACGATGAGCGATACGGTAAGGATTATCGAGATCAAAAAAAGTGTGTATGAGGACAACGATCGTGAGGCAGAAGCACTTCGCGCCGAGCTGAAGGAGAAGGGTATATTTTTACTGAATCTGATGTCCTCACCCGGAGCGGGGAAAACGACGACCCTGACCCGGACGGTCGGGGCGCTGAAGGACCGGTACCGGATCGGCGTAATGGAGGCGGATATCGACTCGGACGTGGATGCCAGAAGGATATCGGAAACCGGCGTGGAGGCGATCCAGCTGCACACCGGCGGCATGTGTCATCTGGACGCCGGGATGACGAAGCAGGGACTCGACGAGCTCGCCGGAAAGGAAATCAACCTGGCCATTCTGGAGAACGTCGGAAACCTGGTGTGCCCGGCGGAGTTTGATACCGGGGCGGTGAAAAATGCCATGATCCTGTCCGTGCCGGAGGGGGATGACAAACCGTTGAAGTATCCTTTGATGTTCTCGGTTTGCGACGTGGTCCTGATCAACAAAATCGACGTGGCACCCTACTTTGATTTTGATATGGAAAAATGTCGCGAAAACATCACCCTTCGCAATCCGGACGCGAAGGTGATTCCGATTTGCGCGAAGACCGGTGAGGGCATCGAAGAGTGGACAAAGTGGCTGTCAGAGCAGGTGGATCAGTGGATATGAAAAAATATGATGAATTGGGCTTTGCCAAGCCGGATACCGGACGCAGAGAGCGCACCGGTTTTCCGGAGGTGATATTCTGTCAGGGAAAGCCGGATGAGTATCTCACGAAAATCTTTCAAAACAGCTATGAACGCGAGGGAAAGGTGTTGGGAACCAGAGCTACCCGTGAGCAGTATGAGCTGGTGCGAAAGGTGTTGCCTCAGGTGGAATTCAGCGAGGTGTCCGGCATCCTGAAAATCGGCGGCGATCCTTCGGAGTGGATCGGGGAGATCGCGGTCTGCACCGCCGGAACGGCGGACATCCCCGTTGCGGAGGAAGCGGCGGAGACGGCCGAGTTCTTCGGAGGTCGCGTGGAGAGATACTATGACATCGGGGTCAGCGGGCTTCATCGTCTGCTGGATCGCATCGAAGACATCCGCCGGGCCAACTGTGTGATCGCCGTGGCCGGGATGGAGGGGGCACTGGCCAGTGTACTGGGCGGTCAGGTGAAAAATCCGGTCATCGCCGTACCGACATCAGTGGGCTACGGAGCCAGTTTCGGCGGCATGTCGGCGCTGCTGACCATGATCAATTCCTGCGCGAACGGCGTTTCCGTCGTGAACATCGACAACGGCTACGGAGCGGGTTATATCGCCACCCAGATCAATCGTCTGGCAGTGGGCGGCGAGAAAGGAGAAAAAGAATAATGTACGACAAAACATCCATGAGGGCGGACGATTTCATCAATCACGAGGAAATCACGGATACACTGGCTTATGCGGATGCTCACCGGGAGGACCGGGTGCTGATCCGCGAGATCATCGAAAAAGCGAAGGAGAGAAAGGGACTTGACCACAGAGAGGCCTCGGTTTTGCTGGCCTGCGAAGACAAGGAAATCGAGTCGGAGTTGTTTCATCTGGCAGAGGAGATCAAGCAGGATTACTACGGAAACCGGATTGTCCTTTTTGCGCCTCTGTATCTGTCCAATTACTGTATCAATGGCTGTCTGTATTGCCCTTATCACGGGAAGAACAAAAACATCCGCCGGGTGAAGCTGACGCAGGAGCAGATCCGTGAGGAGGTCATCGCCCTGCAGGATATGGGGCACAAACGTCTGGCAATCGAGGCCGGGGAGCATCCGGAGATGAATCCCATCGAGTACATCCTCGAGAGCATCGACACCATCTACAATATCCATCATAAAAATGGTTCGATACGCCGTATCAACGTTAACATTGCGGCAACGACCGTGGAGAATTACCGGAAGCTGAAGGAAGCGGAGATCGGCACCTATATCCTGTTTCAGGAAACCTATCACAAACAGTCGTATCTTTCCCTGCACCCCACCGGCCCCAAGCACGATTATGACTATCATACCGAAGCGATGGACCGCGCGATGGAGGGAGGGATTGATGATGTGGGACTGGGAGTGCTGTACGGTCTGGAGTTGTACCGGTATGAGTTTGCCGGTGTGCTGATGCACGCAGAGCATCTGGAGGCCGTACACGGAGTCGGCCCGCATACCATCAGTGTGCCCCGGGTGAAGCCGGCGGACGATATCGATCCGGAAGAGTTTAACGGAGGGATCAGCGACGAGACCTTCGCGAAGCTGTGCGCGCTGATCCGAATCGCAGTTCCATATACCGGCATGATCATCTCCACGAGGGAGTCCCAGAAGGTGAGAGAGATGGTGCTGCCGTTGGGGGTATCCCAGATCAGCGGAGGTTCCCGCACCAGCGTGGGCGGCTATGCCGAGGAGGAGCGGCCGGAGGAAAACTCCGCCCAGTTTGATGTATCGGACCGCAGAACACTGGATGAGGTAGTGAACTGGTTGATGAGACTGGGCTACATCCCCAGCTTCTGTACCGCCTGCTACCGGGCAGGACGTGTGGGTGACCGGTTTATGGAGCTGTGCAAATCCATGCAGATTCTGAACTGCTGCCATCCGAACGCGTTACTGACGCTGCAGGAGTATCTGGAAGACTACGCAAGCGAGGATACGCGCCGGATCGGCCGGGATATGATCCAAAAAGAGTTAGGCGTTATTCCCAACGAGAAGGTCAGAAAAAAGACGGTTGACTATCTGAAAGCCATTACGAATGGTGAAAGAGATTTTCGATTTTGATGGAACCAATGTTCAACGAGGAGCGGCAAGAGTGAAAAAAATCTCTGATGGAGCATTTTTTTCACTCAGTTGTTTGTGCCGGAATGCACAAACAACCACGGATGCGACATGAGAAACCCTTCGGGATTTCTCATGCGCGCTCCGAGCCGGGAAGCTCCGGTTTCAGAAAGGTTGGTAAAAATGAATAAACTTCGGCTTACAATAGCGTTCGCTTCTCTGACCCTCGGCGGGTTCATTTTTCTGGAACAACCATCCGCCGCGACGGCGAAGCTCGCGCTGAAGGAAACCTCCGGCACAGCGACAATCACGGTTGCCAACGGCTACAACACCTACGGAGACGCTGCCATAAAGATCGTCAAACCGAAAAAATATCAAATCGTCAAAACCCGCTACCGGGTTGCCGATAACAGCATCGCCATGGTGGACGATTACGGTGTGGTCGTGGCGAGAGCTCCGGGAACAACTCGAATCAAGGTTCGCTTATCATACAAAAAGAATAAAAAAGCCGGTATCCGATCGACGGAGTTGACCTACCGGTTTACGGCCAAAGCGGAGATGACGGAGCCGACCGATCAGAAGGAGATGCAGTTTGATCAACAGGGACGTTCCATGCCTTGTTTTCCCTTTTCCGGGTTCGATGTCTATGGCGGTTGGTATTCCAACGATACCAGCTATATCCAGCGGTTTCCGGTATATGTGGAGACGGAGTATGATACGGATCAGGATGGGAAGAGAGACCTGCTTCCGGTGATTATCCAGGTGCCGATTTCAGCCGTTCAGGGGGAGTACCGGGCACCGGCCCTGTTTATCGCCGAACCGTATCTGACGGAGGAAATAGAAGAGGATAGTGGATATTATTACAAAGGACGGAACGGCGCCTTTGATTATGACAAGCTGACGGTCAGTCCCGCAAAGCGGCAACCGAAGAGCACCGTGGCGACGAAGGACGTGGTGAGCGGGGCTTCGGTTTATATGAATGAGATGGAGAAGCATGGCTATAAGACCGGAAATCTATCCGAAAACGATTATTTTCTGGCCAGAGGGTACGCAGTGGTGACAAGCGCCGGACTGGGCGCCTCGTGGGACTCGGAGGGGCTGCAGCTGTGCGGAGAGAAAGCGGAGGCAGAGGCTTTCGCCGCCGTAGTCGAGTGGCTCCACGGAGACCGGCAGGCATTTGCGGACAGAGCGGGAACCAAAGCGATTTCGGCCGACTGGTGCAACGGTCATACGGCGATGACCGGGCTTTCCTATCTGGGGACCCTGGCCTACGAGGTGGCGACCACCGGAGTGAAGGGATTGGATACCGTGATTCCCATGGGGGCGATTTCCAGCTGGTATGATTATGAGTTTTCCCAGGGGGCCATCGTCAACCCTGTAGTGGAAGCCTATACCTCTTTCCTCGGTCAGTCCTGTGCCAACCGGTTTAAAGACCTGGATAAACACAAAAACAAAGGGGT
>JAFYBS010000171.1 GCA_017540125.1 Eubacterium sp. | reverse complement strand
CCGAAAGCGTCCGGAGTTTGTCCAGGTCACGTCCCTTCAGATTGATCTTAACCCCTTCGCCGGTCAGGGCTGACATATCCATCGCTGACATGTTGACCTTCAGCTCACCGTCGATGTCCGCCGTTTTTTCCTCGATGGCCTCCTTGATCTCCTCGTTGCTCATCGTACGATCCTCCTTCAGGATCGCGTACATCGACACACTGTTCTTACTGCTGCCTCCGCCGCCGGAAGACGTCATGGTAAGGAAGGAAGAACCTCCCGAAAAGGCACTGATCTTGTCCATATCCGGGATCGTGAGGGTTCTCTCCACGATCTCATCGGACAGCTTTTTCGTCTCCTCAAAATCCTTATCGTCCTCTGTCGTAAAGGTCATGGTCATCTGCGGACTGTTCATTTCGGGCATCATTGTCGTCCCATTCTGAACCGCCAGATAAGCAAACAAACCGAGCAGACCGAACGCTACGATGATAACCAGCCAACGGACTTTCAACATCGGACGCAGCATCTTCGCGTAGGCGTTCTGTATCGCTGTGATGATTCGTCGCTTTTTATCCTTGGACCGGCGCAACATCCCCGATGACATAGCCGGAACCAGTGACATCGCGATGATGAGACTGGCCAGAAGCGTATACGCCAGGGTAAGTCCCAAGTCCAAAAACAGCTGCTTCGTGATACCTTCGGTAAAAATGATGGGAGCAAATACACACACCGTAGTCAGGGTCGACGCGATGATCGCGCCACTCACCTGCTTGGCTCCCAGTATAGCGGCACTTCGGATGTTCAACCCGGCCTGCCGCATACGGTAAATATTCTCGATAACAACGACGGAGTTGTCCACCAGCATCCCGACTCCCAGTGCCAGACCGGACAGGGAGATGATGTTCAGTGTTACGCCGGAAAAATACATGGCTGCCACCGCTCCCACCAGACTCAGCGGGATCGAGCATGCCACGATGATGGTGGGGCGCAGATCCCACAGGAACAAAAACAGGATGATGATAGCCAGAGCCCCTCCGAACAGAAGGTTCTGCAACACGGAATCCACCACCAGGTCGATATAGATTCCCTGGTTCATCATTACGGATACCTTCAGATCCTCGTGTTCTTTTTTCAGTGTCTCGAACTTCTCCAGTACCGCATCGGTCACATCTCCCGTGGAGTATCCGGACTGCTTCTGCAGGATCATCTCCACTGCCGGCGATCCGTTGACCACCGTATATACCTCGTCGGAGTTATCCGTCATCTCCACATCCGCCACATCTCCGAGGCGGATGGGATCCAGATCCTTCAAATCGAAATCCAGGAGAACCATGTCTCTCACATCGTCCTCGGATTCCAGTTTGTCTCCCACCTTGACCAGATAGGATACATCGTTGTCCGTGATGTAGCCGGCCGGCATATCAAAGTTCTGTGCCCGCAGCATGTTTTCAAGCATCTCTTTCGTGAGAAGCTTGTTCAAATCCATGTTTTCTTTGGTTGTCTTTTTAGTGTTCCGGAACTCGGTTTTTGCCTTCTTCAGCTCGGCGGCACCGCTGTTCAAACCGGCCTGAGCCACACTCATCTCGATGCCTGCCAGAATCTGCTGTTTGTTCAGCTGCTCGGCCGCTTTTTCCGTAGAGATCCGTCCGTCGGCCAGCTTTTCCCGCATGGCATACATTTTTACCAACCCGGCTTTGATTTTCTTTTTCGCTTCCCGGATTTTTTTCAGTCCGGGTGCCAGTTTTTTCTCCTGCTTTTTGATCTCTTCCATTCCGGCTTTCGCCTGCTCGAGTCCGACGTTAACCTCCGCGATCTTAACCGGCAGATCCTCTTCCTTGACGCCGTTCTTCTCCATCTCGCGGATGATCTGCTTGCGCATGTTTTGCAGCGCCTCCAGACGTCCCTCCAGTTGGGAGGTGTCTGCCCCGCTGCTCTGCGCCGCCTGAATCTGCTCCTCCAATCCGGCGATACCGGCATCCAGTTTTTCCAGAGAATCCTTTGCCTTCTCCAGTTGCTTTTTGGCTTTTTCCAGATTGATGATCGTTGCCTGAAGAGTTTTCTTCTGGGTACGGATCTGGACAGCTCCCTTCTTCGCTTCCTTCTCGGATTCCAGAAGGGTCTTCTGCTGCGCCTTCACCTGACTGATCTGCTCATCGATCTGACGCAGTCCGTCATCGATCTTCGTGCCCGCCTGGTCCAGCTTGGCGCTTCCCTGGGCCATCTTATCGGCAGCCTCATCTTTTTTGGTATTCAGGGTATCCTTTCCCTTTTCGATTTTATCCCGGCCCTTATCGATCTTCTTTTTTGCTTCCTCGAACTTTTTGTCCAGAGCCTCCAGGACTTTTTTGTTCATCTCATCGATTTTGTCCTGACGGAGGAGGATATCGATTTTCTCCTCCACCTCGCCTACGGTCTGAACCGAGGCAACACCACCCACACTCTCGATCTCCGGGATGATATCGTCGTTTGCTTTTTTTGTCACCTCAGCCGCCGGCAGTCCGTCATAATCTACGGCCGCCACCAGGATCGGCATCATATCCGGATTGATCTTCATGATGGTAGGACTGCTGATCCCCTCGTCCCAATAAGACGATATCATGTCCAGACTCTCCCTCATATCGATGGTCGTCCCGTTCATATCCGTTCCGTCCTCGAACTCCAGTATCACGATGGACATATTCGGGTTGGAGATGGACCGGATTGACTTGACGTTGTTGATCCGCGCCATCGCCGACTCTACGGGAGACGACACCGTAAGTTCCACCTCCTCGGGGCTGGCCCCCTGATAGGTGGTCATGACGATGGCATACGGCATCTCCATACTGGGCAGAAAATCCGTACTCATTTTTGAGAAAGACAGATAGCCCAGCACCAGGATCAATACGACCCCTACCAAAACCGTATATGGTTTTCTAACGCTGAATTTGGATAACATAACTGACTCACTTTCTCCTTCGTATAACACAAGAGCAAGCTCCCGATGCTCCGGCACCGATAACCTGCTCTTCCCTCATTCCCCTATCATCCGGTTTACTCGTTCAGTGAAGCTGCATAATCGTTCACTACATAATCCATGATCGAAGCGGCTCCCACAATCTCACAGCCGTAGAGATATCCTTCTCCATCCTGCTGCTGTCTGATAATCCGGACGACGCAGTTCAAAGCATCCTTCTCTCCGAACACCAGCCGGGCGTTGAAGTAATACCCGACGGGAAGAACGCTGGATGTGTGGAATCCGATGCCCGCATGTGACACATCGACAACTTCGATCGGTGCGTCCACGTTTTCGATTTTCTCGTTGTCCTGTTTGAAAAGCGACGAAATCTCCAGCTTCAGACTGGCCGGCCAGCGCCGCTCTCTTCTCATATCTATCATAATAACCCTCCGTATAAAAAAAGATACGTTCATTCTACCATTTTTGCGGAAAAATAGCAAGAAAAATTTTGCATTAATCCGCATTTATCCGTTTTCCAGTTTCTGCTCCAGCAATTCCCTGACCATGGCGGGATTTGCCTTCCCTCCTGTCTTCTTCATAACCTGTCCCACCAGAAACCCGGCTGCCTTCTTCTTTCCGGCATGATAATCCGCTACCGGACCCGGATTAACAGTGATAATTTCAGTGATGATTTCTTCCAATTCGGAAAAGTCGCTGACCATCGATAAACCGTGGTCTTCCACGTATTTTTTCACATCAATAGTATGGTCAAAAATAACCTCAAAAACATCCTTGGCCGTAGTGGAGTTGATCGTACCACGATCTGTCATATCGATCAGATCCGCAAGAGAGCGGGGATCGATCCGCAGGTCCTCCGGTTCCATATCCCGTTCCTTCAGCAGGCGCATCGTCTCTCCCATCAGCCAGTTGGACACCTTCTTCGGATCGACCCCAAGCGCGGTCGTTGTTTCAAAAAGGTCCGCCAGTGCCGGCTCATCGATCAGGATCCCGATGTCATATTCGGGAAGTCCGTAGGTTTCCCGATATCGTTCGGCCTTCGCTTCCGGCATCTCCGGCAGGCGGCTCCGTATCTCATCGATCCACGCCTCCTCCACCGTCATCTCCGGCAGATCCGGATCCGGAAAATACCGGTAGTCCTTCGCATCCTCTTTGGACCGCATGGAGAAGGATTCGCCCCGGTCATCATCCCATCTTCTGGTTTCCTGTACCACTGTTTTTCCGGACTTTACCACACCGGCCTGTCTCTCTCTCTCCGCCCCAATCGCGCGGGCGATGGCTTTGAAGGAATTCAGATTTTTCATCTCGGTCCGGATTCCGTAACCGGTTTCCCTCACCGACAGATTCACATCCACCCGCATGGAGCCTTCGTTCATCCTGCAATCCGAAACACCGGTATACCGGATCCTGCGTCGGAGCATCTCCAGAAAAGCGATGACTTCCTCCGCACTCTCCATGTCCGGCTCCGTCACGATCTCAACCAGTGGCACGCCGGCCCGGTTATAATCCACCAGCGTGTCTCCCCTCTCCGAATGGATCAGCTTTCCGGCGTCTTCCTCCATATGGATCTCATGGATACGGATGGGTTTTATCCCCTGCTCCGTCCGGATTTCCAGCTTTCCGTTCGTCCCGATGGGCGTATACAACTGGGATATCTGATAATTCTGGGGATTATCCGGATAAAAATAGTTTTTCCGATCAAAACGAAATGTTCTCCGGATATCGCAATCCAGCACCAGACCGATGGCAATGGCATATTCCGTCACCCGGCGGTTCAATACCGGAAGCGTGCCCGGCAATCCCAGACAAACCGGACAAACCTGGGTATTCACCGGCGCCCCGAAGGCGGTAGAACATCCACAGAAAATCTTCGTTTCCGTCGCCAGCTCCACATGGATTTCCAGTCCGATCTTCACCGGGGAAGCGGACCTGTTCACGCAATCATTTCTCATATTCGGCCACCACCCTAAACAGCGTTTTCTCGCAAAAATGTCCCGATATAAGCTGTGCTCCCACCGGCAGACCGTTCACCCTTCCGCACGGGAAGGAGATGGCGGGAACTCCGGTCAGATTGGCCGGAACCGTAAACAGATCCGACAGGTACATCCGGATGGGATCCGGCGTCAACTCCCCGAGGCGCGGTGCCACGGTAGGTGCCACCGGTGTCAGGATTACATCGAACCGCTCAAACGCTTTCCGAAACGCCTGATAAATCCGGTTTCTCACCTGACATGCTTTTCGGTAGTAGGCATCATAATACCCGTGAGACAAAACGAAGGTTCCGAGAATCAGCCTCCGGCGCACCTCTTCTCCGAACCCCTCACTCCGGGTTTTTTTATACATGTCATGGAGCCCCTCGTACTCCGCTGTCCGGTACCCGTACTTCACTCCGTCGTACCGTTCCAGGTTCGATCCGGCCTCCGCACAGGCGATGATATAATAAGTCGGAACCGCATACTCCGTCAGTTCGAGATCAAACTCCTCCGAAACCGCTCCCCGCTCTGCCAGCTTTTCTGCCACCCGAAGTACCTGTTCGGAAACTCCCGGCTCCACTGTCTCCGAGAAAAATCCCCGCGGGATTCCGATCCGCAGTCCCTCCACTCCCGACGGGCATTCCGTCTTTTCTCCGGTTTTTCCACGAAAGCTGGTGGAATCTTTCTCATCGGCTCCCCGGATCACCTCATACAAAAGCTCCAGATCCGACAGCGTTCCGGCCATCGGTCCGATCTGATCCATCGAAGAGGCGTAGGCCACCAGTCCGTACCGCGACACGGTTCCGTAGGTAGGCTTCAAGCCGTACACACCGCAGTGGGACGCCGGCTGACGGATGGAACCTCCGGTATCCGTTCCGAGCGCCATCGGTACGATTCCCGATGCCACCGCAGCCGCCGATCCTCCGGAAGAACCTCCGGCCACGCGGCCGGCATCATGGGGATTTTTCACCGCACCGAAAAAGGATGACTCCGAGGTGCTTCCCATCCCGAACTCATCCATGTTGGATTTACCGATCAGAACAGCTCCCTCCCGTTCCAGTCGTTCCACAACAGTTGCCGAGTATCCCGGGACAAAATGCTCCAACATCTTTGATCCGCAGGTCGTTCGGACCCCTTTTGTACAGATGTTGTCCTTCACCACGATCGGGATTCCCGAAAGCCGTCCCGGCTCCGGCCGGACCAAAACCTCAGCTAACCGGTTTTCCGTTTCCTCTCTCCCCAGGCGGGTGATCAGGCAGTTCCATTCATCCTTTTCGGCCTTTTCCAGGGCAGCCCGTACCATCTCCTCCGGAGAAACGGATTGTTTTTCGTCTGTTTTCACTCTTCCTCCTCAGATACTCCTCGGAACAACGACCATCCCGTCACGTATTTCCGGTACTCCTTCAGGCAGTGATCCCACGGCGGCTCCGGCCGCAGCGTTCAAACAATCCTCCCGGTATACTCCTCCGGGATTCTCTACCGGCTGGATCATCGGTTCCACACCGTCCGTATCCACTTCTCTCAGACAGCCGACAAAATCCAGCATCCGCTCCAGCTCCCGCTGTGTCTTCTCCCTCTCACTGCCACTCACGGACAGCCTTGCCAGGATTTCCAACCGATCCGTCATATTAATCCTTTCATGCCGCGATTCTTGCGGCTCGCGCACACTAGTGCTGCTGACATTAAATACCTGGACCATTTACGCAGGATGTTTTCTCCATCCTGCAAGGCGCCTGAACGCGTCGATGCGGTGGCATCGGCAAGTGAAGGCAACGAAGCAGGTGGAAAAACAGACAAGTAATATG
>JAFYBS010000170.1 GCA_017540125.1 Eubacterium sp. | reverse complement strand
TTCCCAGCAGCTCAATCTCGCACTCTTCCAGTACTCCCTTGTCACTGAGCTGCAGTGCCAGATTCAATCCGGTCTGTCCGCCGATCCCCGGCACGATGGCATCCGGTCGCTCGTAACGACAGATCCTCGCCATGAACTCCAGTGTCAGGGGTTCCATATAGACCTTGTCGGCGATGGTGGTATCGGTCATGATGGTGGCCGGGTTGGAATTCGCCAGAATCACCTCATAGCCCTCTTCCTTCAGTGCCAGGCAGGCCTGGGTCCCTGCATAGTCAAACTCGGCTGCCTGACCGATGATGATCGGTCCGGAGCCGATAACAAGAACTTTATGTATATCCTTTCTCTTCGGCATGATATCCTCACATTTCTCTGACGGCTTTCATGTTGTCGATAAACTCGTCAAAAAGATAATAGCTGTCCTGCGGTCCCGGAGCACTCTCGGGATGATACTGCACCGAGCACACCCGTCTCTTCTCATCATACAGTCCCTCCACGGTGTTGTCCAGGAGGTTGACATGAGAGACCTTCAGGCCGGTTCCCGAAAGGGAAGCCTCATCCACGGCATAGCTGTGATTCTGTGACGTGATCTCGATATGTCCGGTCCGCACATTTTTCACGGGATGATTCCCTCCACGGTGGCCGAATTTCAGCTTGTAGGTTTTTGCCCCACAGGCCAACGCGATCAGCTGGTGTCCGAGACAGATTCCGAAAACCGGTTTCTGTCCGATGATCTTTTTCAGGACACCGATCACAGGCTTCACATCCTCGGGATCACCGGGACCGTTGGACACGAAAACACCGTCCGGATTCATCGCAAGGATGTCCTCCGCACGGGTATTGTAAGGAACGACTGTCACGTTGCAGCCGTGTTCTCCCAATTGACGAACGATATTCAGCTTCATTCCGCAATCGATGGCAACCACGAGATATTCAGGATTGGACGTCCTGGCATACCATCTTTTTTTGCTGCTTACACGTGATACCGCATCGTGTGGGATCGGAGTGTCGTGAATCCTCTGCACGCCCTCCCAGGTAGAGACCTCCGGTCCCGTGATGATCGCTCTTCTCGAGCCCAGATCACGGATACTCCGTACCAGCTTTCTCGTATCAATCCCGCTGATACCGGGAACCCCGTTATCCTCCAGCAGCTCGGATAATGTCTTGGTATAGCGAAAATTCGACGGCTGATCGTTGTAATCCCGGACAATCAGCGCTCCGGGCGATACGATCCGGCTTTCATAGTCTTCGTCCGTGATCCCGTAGTTTCCGATCAGCGGATAACTCATCACCACCGCCTGGTCGGTATAGGAGGGGTCGGAAACAATCTCCTGATAGCCGGCCATGGATGTGTTGAAGACAATCTCGCAAACCGCATCCGTCGTTGCTCCGAAGCTGTCGCCGATGTATTCGCTTCCATCTTCGAGGATTAGTTTTCGTTTCATTTTTTCGCAAAACTCCTGTTTGATTCTATCTGATAATTTTCAAAACCTCATATATTATATCACATAGTTTTCCGAATGCAAGAGAGAAATCACAGAGAGGTATATCCCATCAGGTATTCATCGACGGCAGCCGCACAGGCCTTTCCTTCGGCAATCGCCCATACCACCAACGATTGGCCGCGGCGCATATCACCGGCGGCGAACACTCCCTCCACCTCCGTCTGATACGGATGCTCCTCCGATGTCGCTACGGTGTGGCGGGCACCGAGCGGTGTTGCCATCGCCTTCGGCAGATAATCCTCGGCCCCGATGAACCCTGCCGCGATCAGAAGCAGATCACAGGGAAGCTCTTTCTCTGATCCCTTCACGTGCTTCAGTTTTCCGTCAGCAAACTTCACCTGAACGGTTTTGATTTTTTTGATCTTGCCGTTTTTATCGGAGACAACTTCCTTCACTGTGGTTTCAAACACCCTCGGGTCCTCCCCGTAGACGGCGATTGACTCCTGATGTCCGTAGTCCGTACGAAGCGTCTTCGGCCACTCCGGCCAGGGGTTATTCGCCGCCCGCTCCACCGGCGGCTTCGGCATCATCTCCAATGCCGTCACGCTCTTTGCCCCCAACCGGATCACGGTTCCGATGCAGTCGTTCCCGGTATCCCCACCACCGACGACAACTACATGTTTCCCCTTCACGGAATCCGAAAGCTTTTTCCGGATACCGTCCTTCACAAGCTGGCCTGTCACCTCACTCAGGAAATCTACGGCAAACCGTACGCCCTTCACGTCCTCGATCCCCTTCGCATCCAGGGCTCTGGCCTGCTTCGCTCCGCAACACATCACGACGGCATCGAACTCCTCCCGGAGCACGGAGGCGTCCACATCCCGTCCGACATCCGAATTTGTCTTAAAAATAACCCCTTCCTCTTCCATCAGCTGCTGTCTCCGGTCGATCACCTTTTTATCCAGCTTCATGTTCGGAATTCCGTACATCAACAGTCCTCCGATGTGATCCGCCCGCTCAAAAACCGTCACCTGATGTCCCCGGTGATTCAGCGTATCCGCTGCTGCCAATCCCGAGGGGCCGCTTCCGATCACGGTAACCTTCTTCCCGCTCCGGTGTCCCGGTACCCGGGGCTTCATCGTGCCTTCTTTATAAGCGGTTTCGATGATAAACAACTCATTGTCATGGACCGTCACAGGCAAGCCGTCACATCCGTTGATGCAGGCCTTTTCGCACAGAGCCGGACAAACTCTTCCGGTAAACTCCGGGAAGGGATTGGTCTTCAGCAGGCGCTCCAGCGCATGATCATAACGTCCGTAATACACAGCATCGTTCCACTCGGGAATCAGGTTGTGCAGCGGGCACCCGACCACCATTCCGCTGAGACTCATCGCCGACTGACAGAAGGGAACGCCACAATCCATGCACCGTGCCGCCTGACAACGCCGCTCCTTCTCCTCATTAAAGGTATGGAACTCCTCGAAGCCCTTTATTCTATCCAAAGGCGCCACCTCAGGATTTTCCTTTCGCTCGTATTCTAAAAATCCACCGATTTTTCCCATAGATTTCATCTCCTATATCTAGATCAATTATTACCATGATCAGCATTTATCCTGATCGATTTTTTGATCAGTTTTTGACTTGCGGGTTCAGCAAGAAACTGTTATTACCCTTCAGCGAGGGGCCTGTCGCGAACGCCGGTGCGCAGCGTGCGTATTTTGCACGCGTGCACCGCTGCGTTCGGGAATGGTGCAAACGGAGCCCCGAGCGAAGGGTGATAACAGTTTCCGGCCTATCTCACTCCGCAACCTCTCTAAACGCCTCATATATAGCGTTCTCGTGATCGAAGCCCTTCTCTTCATAGTGACTGATCGCCGTCAGCATCCTCTGATAATCATTCGGCACGATCTTTTTGAAGTCCGGCAGATACTCTTCATAATAATCGAGTATCTCCTTTCCGAAAACGGAACCCGTCTCAGCAACATAATCCGACAGGATCGCGTGCAGCTCTTCGGCATCACATTTTTCCGTAACCTCCGTCAGCGATGCCATATCCTTGTTCATCCGCAGATACAAGGTATGCTCCCGATCCAGGACATAAGCGATTCCGCCGCTCATACCGGCCGCGAAGTTCTTTCCGGTCATCCCCAGGATCACGGCGCGACCGCCGGTCATATACTCCAGACCATGATCACCGCAACCCTCTGCCACAGCGGTTGCTCCGGAGTTTCTCACGCAGAAGCGCTCACCCGCAACACCGCAGACATAGGCCTTTCCAGCGCTGGCCCCGTAGAGAGCCACGTTTCCGATGATGATGTTCTCGTGGGAATTGTAGGTTGCTTCCTTCGGCGGAGTTACGATCAGTTTACCGCCGGACAGTCCCTTTCCGAAGCCGTCATTCGCGTCGCCGGAGAGCCGTATCGTCAGCCCCTTCGGGATAAACGCTCCGAAGGACTGACCGCCTCCGCCACGAGCCTGCACGATGATGGTATCATCTTCCAGGCCGTCTCCGTGATCCTCCGTAATTTGTCCGCCTAAAAGCGTACCGAAGCTCCGGTCCGTACTGGACACCTCGGCATCGATGGTGATGCTCTTCTTTTTCCCGAGTTTTTTGTAAGCCGGGATCAACACCTTCGCATCCAGTGTTTTCTCCAGCTGAAAATCATAAACATCCTCCGGCCGGAAGTGCACTCCCAGACGAGAAGCATCCAGTCCCGTGTTCAGGATCTTCGACAGATCCGCCAGAACAGCACGGTCCTTCCTTCCCTCCAATCTGGTCTGCAGCCGATCCGTACGGCCGACCATCTCATCCACAGTCCGAAAGCCCATCTCACTCATGATCTCCCGCAGCTGTCTCGCTACAAAATGCATGAAGTTCATCACATGCTCCGGCTTTCCGGCGAACCGTTTCCGAAGCTCTTCATTCTGTGTAGCGATACCCATGGGGCAGGTATCCTTCGAGCAGACACGCATCATCATACAGCCCATGGTAACCAGCGGTGCCGTGGCGAATCCGAACTCCTCCGCTCCGAGCAGGGCAGCGATCGCTACATCCCGTCCGGTCATCAGTTTTCCGTCGGTTTCCAGTACCACATGACTCCGCAGGCCGTTCTCAATGAGACAGCGATGGGTCTCACTGACTCCCAGCTCCCAGGGCAGACCCGCATGGTGAACCGAGGAGGACGGAGCTGCTCCGGTTCCTCCGTCATAACCGGAGATCAGAACCACCTGGGCACCGGCTTTGGCCACACCGGAAGCGATGGTACCGACACCGGCCTCCGACACCAGCTTAACCGAGATCCGGGCATCCTTGTTGGCATTTTTCAAATCATAGATCAACTGGGCCAGATCCTCGATGGAGTAAATATCATGGTGGGGCGGCGGTGAGATCAGTGACACACCGGGTGTGGAAAACCGGGTGGCCGCTACCCACGGATATACCTTTTTGCCGGGAAGATGTCCGCCCTCTCCGGGCTTCGCTCCCTGCGCCATCTTGATCTGTATCTCTTTCGCGCTCTTTAAGTACCGGCCGGTCACGCCGAAACGTCCTGACGCTACCCGCTTAACAGCGCTGTTTCTCTCTGTTCCGTAACGATCCACGGCCTCACCGCCCTCGCCTGTGTTCGAACGTCCTCCCAGACGGTTCATGGCGATGGCCAATGTCTCGTGCGCTTCTCTCGAAAGCGAACCGTAGGACATAGCTCCGGTCTGGAACCTCTTTACGATCTCGTCCTCGCTCTCCACCTCATCGAGAGGCACCGGTTTGTCCGCCTTTTTGAAGCTCAGCAGGGCCCGGAGTGTATGAGGCCGGTCCTCCGCATCCACCATTTCGGCATATTCCTTATAAATATCGTAGCTGCCTTCCCGCACCGCCCGCTGCAGCGTGACGATGGTTTTCGGCGTATACATATGATCTTCCTTGTCTTCTCCGCTTCGCAGGGCATGGAACCCGATGGAATCCAGACTGCTGTCCGTAGGAAGTCCCATCGGATCGAAAGCCGCGTTGTGCCGAAGCTCGATGTCCTCTCCGATCTCGCGGATGCCGATTCCTCCCGCACGACTGACGGTGCCTGTGAAGTAAGCATCGATCAACTCCTGAGACAGACCGATGGCCTCGAAGATTCTCGCGCTCTGATAGGATTGAAGAGTAGAGATTCCCATCTTGGCTGCTATTTTTACCACACCGGCCAAAAGTGCTTTGTTGTAATCCGCGATGGCGGTATGATAATCCTTGTCCAGCATTCCGTTGTCGATCATCTCGGCGATGCACTCATGCGCCAGATACGGACAGATTGCGCGCACACCATAGCCCAGCAGGCAGGCGATCTGATGGACATCTCTCGGTTCGCCGCTCTCGAGGATCAGCGATACGGAAGTTCTCTTCTTCGTACGTACCAAATGCTGCTCGACAGAGGAGACCGCCAGCAGCGACGGGATTGGCATATGGTTTTCGTCCACGCCGCGATCCGTCAATGTAATGATGTTAGCCCCTTTGGAGACGGCGCGGTCGACGGAGATGTTCAACTGCTCCAACGCGCGTTCCACGGGTGTATTTTTATAGAATAATAAGGACACTCTCGCCGTGTGGAAGCCCTCCTGATCCAGCGCCTCGATCTTCATCAGGTCAACGCCGGTGAGGATGGGATTGTCTACCTCCAGCACCAGGCAGTTCTCTCCTTTTTCGCGAAGAGAGACACCGTCGGATCCGATGTATACCATGGTATCGGTAACGATCTTCTCCCGCAGGGAATCGATGGGCGGGTTTGTCACCTGGGCGAACAGCTGCTTGAAGTAGCAGAACAACGGCTGATTGTGTTTCGACAGCATCGCCAGCGGTACATCATTTCCCATGGATACCGTGGGCTCCACCCCATCCTTGGCCATAGGCAGGATCTGGTTTTTCACGTCCTCGTAGGAATAACCGAAGACCTTGTACAGCTTGTCCCGGACCTCTTTTGTATGGGTGGGGATCTTTTTATTCGGGATGTTCAGACGCTCCAGCTGCAGCAGATGACGATCCAGCCACTCACCGTAGGGCTGCGATTTCGTGTATCGCTCCTTGCATTCTTTGTCGGTGAGGATCCGGCCTTCCTTCGTATCTACCACCAGCATCCGTCCCGGTGACAGTCGGGATTTCTTCTCAATGTCCTCCTCGGGGATATCCAGTACCCCTACCTCGGAGGCCAGGATCAGCCGACCGTCCTTCGTCACATAGTAGCGCGACGGGCGCAGACCGTTCCGGTCCAGAGTAGCGCCAAACAGCTCCCCGTCCGTAAACAGGATGGCAGCCGGACCGTCCCAGGGCTCCATCATTGTCGCATAATAATGATAGAAATCCTGCCGGTCTTTGCTCATGGCATCGTCGTGCTTCCAGGGCTCCGGCACGGTGATCATCATCGCCAGCGGAAGCTCCATCCCGTTCATATACAAAAACTCCAGTGTGTTATCCAACATGGCGGAATCCGATCCCGATGCCGCGATCACGGGATAAGCGACCGACATGTCGATATCCTGAACCGAATCCACGGACATGGTCTCCTCTCTCGCCAGCATACGGTCCGAGTTACCTCGGATGGTATTGATCTCGCCGTTGTGGGCGATCATGCGGTACGGATGCGCCCGCTGCCAGGAAGGAGTTGTGTTGGTGGAGAACCGGCTGTGAACAAGAGCGATCGCTGTCACATATTCCGGAGAAAGCAGGTCTTCGTAAAAGTTTCTCAGCTGCCCCACCAAAAACATTCCTTTATATACGATGGTTCTGGAGGAAAGGGAACAGATATAGGTATCCTCCGTACTCTGTTCGAACTCTCTTCGCACCAGAAAAAGACGCCGTTCAAAATCAATCCCCTTCGCAGCGTCTGCAGGTCTGCCGATGAAACACTGGCTGATATACGGCATGCACTTCACGGCGGCTTCTCCGAGAATCTCCGGATGAGTGTCCACCTCACGCCAACCGAGGAAGCTCAACCCGGATTTCTCCGTGATCACCTCCATCATACGCATGGCAAACATCCGCTTCATCGGATCCTGCGGCAGGAAAAACATTCCCACGCCGTAGTCACCGGCGTCGCCCAGCTTTATGCCGGTTTTTTTCGCGGTCTTTTTGAAAAATGAATGCGAGATCTGTGTGAGGATCCCGACACCGTCACCTACCTTTCCCGTTGCGTCCTTGCCGGCGCGATGCTCCAGCTTCTCTACGATGGACAGGGCATCATCCAGCACCCTGTGATCCGGCTTTCCGTTGATATTGATGACGGCGCCGATCCCACAGGCATCATGCTCCTGCTCCCACCAGTTCTGATTGTCATTGTCGCAGTTATCGCTGTTTTTCCTGCTCATTTTTCCCTCCTCCTGATACAAAAAAAGACAAAGACATCCCAGAGATCACTCTGAGACGCCTTTGCCTCACTTCATGAAATTGTATCACATTCCATATCTCACTGTCAAGAGTTTTTTTCTAGATAATCGTCAGCGCATCCGAAAATCCGGTCATATCAAAAACATCCATAACCGGCTTCGGAACATTTTTCACATTCATTTCCCCGCCTTTGGCGATCATTTTTTTGTCGGCTGCCAGACATACCCGCAGTCCCGAACTGGATACATACTCAACCTCCGCGATGTCCAGGATGAGCTTGTCCAGCGAATCAATAATCTTGTTGATCTCCTCGGTCAACTGGGGCGACGACTTGGTATCCATCCGTCCCTTTACACAGATCAAGCCCTCTGTTCCGTTTACTTCCGATGTAACCTCCAACATAACAATTCCTCCTTACTATGTTAT
>JAFYBS010000169.1 GCA_017540125.1 Eubacterium sp. | reverse complement strand
CCATGCAGGAAAGCTTGCTTTCCATGCATGGCTGAGCAAACGGTCATCGAGAAAGCTTTGCTTTCGAGATGACAGCGCAAGGACGAGTAGGGGGATGAATCCCCCTACTCGATTTTTTATTTGCTTTTTTTTTAATGTGTCGTCGTGACCATCGCAACCGTTTTTTCACTGTCGTCATAACCGTCTTTGGAAGCCCATATCGTCATTTTCGCGCCGAACCGAAGACTCTTTGCATATCGCTTCGGCAGTTTGATCGAAAAGGTCCCATTTTTACAAACCTTGGTGAAGGTCTCTCCTTTGAATTGAAGATGGATGACAGAACCCTTCGGACCGGTCCCCTTTATCGTTCTTGCTTTCTTGTAAACCATAGTAAGGACCGGTGTGTCCAGCTGTTTTTTCGAATAGCATTTCGTCGTTTTCAGTTTCCCGTTATAGGGATCCAGTTCGTAGAACGTCGGAGCCGACAGTGAACCGCTTGTACCGCCGGTAGTGTACCAGAGTACGACACCGCCGTCATCTACAGCCAACTGACAGTCGGCCAGAAAAGCATTGATTTTTCCAACCGGTACTACGGTTCCTCCGGCTGCATCAATGACGCAATAATGCGCTTCTTTCATGACGGTTCCGTTTTTCTGATATACCTGCCACATGATCAGATATTTCTCTGCCCCGATCTGCGTCATCATGGGAACGCCGAAAGTAGTACCATCCGCAGGAGTATCCAGCGTAGTGATCTGAGGAGTACCGGTACCGACGGTAGCCGTATCCACTGTTGCGAGGTAAATACTTCTGGGAGCCGTTTTATCCGCGCCCTGATTGTAGGGGATCAGACATTTTTGATTTGACACAGCCAGTCCGCCGGCGGCCGCGCAGGTATCGTTATCACCGATCTCTCCGGGGAAGGTTACTATCGTTTGATAGGCATCGGGAAGCCCCATCTCACCACCGGCTTTTCCGGTGTATTTTGCCAGCTGGAGTCCACGCGGATAAGCATCTCCATGATCCAGCGTGTAGATATCCTGTCCCTGTATCGCGATAAACTGGTTGAAGGAATGGGAACAGTATCCGGTCTTCTCATTCGATATGGTGTAGTGTTGATCGGATAACGGAATTTCTCCTGTTTCCTGATTCAACGTAAACCGGAAATTAGCCTGATGGTTTAAGCTGTCCTCGGATTTGTACATCTGATGACAGGTATGGACATAAAGCATGTTGCTGTATTCGGTACAGCGGAGAGCTCCCGCTTCGAAAGGAATGTAGGTGTTGTTTTGATACATATTATATTGGTTCCTGACATTCCAGTCCTTGTCATAGCGAACGATACGGATGATCTCTCTTGCGTCATCTTCTTTCGGATTGCTCTGTCCGAGAAAGACATAATTATAGGTATCACCGGTAAAAATGCCGCCGAAAATCGGATTCTCGAGGGGTGGTTCCGCATCTCCCTCCCAGGGAGATTTCATATCCAGTGATTTGGCGGACAAAAGCTTTCCTTCATTTTTGTCATATTTTTCAATCCGGATGGAAGACGAGTTTTGATCTGCTTCGACCCTGGTTATCGTTTCGTCGTCGTTCAGAGTGAGGTAGGATGTCATCGGTGATCCGTACCGTCCGAATGGATTATAGTAGTACGAAAATCGGGACGTCATATCCGGCAGACCGGAACCGGAGACGGTAGAGCTCTTCACAGGAATGATCTGCTCTTTGGCTGCCGTAGGGAACGAGGGAAAAACCATGATCCCCGTTAGTAGTAAAACGAGTGACAGGAGTATGGCATATGATTTTTTTCTGAACATTTTTTTATTCCTTTCTGTAAAAACGTTTTTTCGGAATTTCATTATAACCTGTCTACCGGGATTTCGCAAGAAAAACCTTCCGTTTTGTTGACTATCCGGCCAATTCGTGATATGATGTGAATGGTTATGTTGTAATGAAACCCGTCAGGCATTCTCAGACCTTCAGCGAATATGACCGGAAACACGGATCCGGCGAGGAGAACGCTGATCAGAGAGCCGGGACGGAGAACGAAAGGAGTGAAACCGGATGTTCAGAACCAGTCAAACAGCAAAACGAAAAGCTCGCCTGATAGCGATGTCGATGACTTTGGCTCTCGCTGTTCCCCAGACCGTGGTGACAGTGAGTAACGCGGCATCGGCCGTATCGGTCAAGGCGGAAGCTACAGCAGAAGCTGCGACGGGGAGCGCGGCGGCTGCGGAGGAGTTGAGAACTCTGATTCGCGGAAATCTGTTGAAGGATTATGACGCGGAGAAGGACGGAGAGATGGATATCGTCCACAAGGTAAGGAATAACAATGCCGATGACGCTCTGACAGTTGCAGCGCAGAATGTCGCGTCGCAGAAAGCAGTCAAATCCGCAAAGTATGCCCTGTATGATATCAACAAGGATGA
This sequence comes from Eubacterium sp., assembly GCA_017540125.1. Classification (GTDB taxonomy): domain Bacteria; phylum Bacillota; class Clostridia; order Lachnospirales; family Lachnospiraceae; genus Eubacterium_F. The sequence continues at coordinate 3,853 of JAFYBS010000169.1, read as the reverse complement.
CGATACCGAGATGTTTCTTCGGTTTGACGGAAAAAAGAAAAATACGGTCATGGTCTATCGATATGATACGTATGATTTTTCGGTAGCCTGCCTGGGTGAGTATGCAGGTGTCTCGAATGTCTACAAGAATACGAAAAAGAAACAGATTGTGATCGTGACAGCTCCGTCGAAAAAGAAAAAAACGATCACCACATACAAGATTGCTTCTTCCGGAAAACTGAAGGCTGCTTCCACATATAAGCAGAGTGGAAAAACCTACAAAAACGGATCAAAAAAGATTTCCAAAAATGAGTTTAATAAGTTTGAAAAGTCGGTAAAGAAGATGCCGGAGATCAAGTTTGGAAGTATCCCGAAGGATGATTACTCCTATGAAGTCGAGGATGAGTGCTTCTACGGCAAGGGGATTTACTGGAGATCCGTTGAAGATGAAGTGGCACGCGAAAGCTTCTTCATGACAGTAGGGGACAGTAGCGTAGCGCCGCAGGACAAGTATCTGGCTTACTCCTATTCCTACGATCTGGTCGGATGGCACGAGTATTCCTCGGAACCGGGACTGACGAGATATGTATTCGGTCCGAGTGTAGCGGATCCGAAGACCGGGAAAACCTATCAGCAGGAAGACTGGGAGGCCATGGGCAAGGAGATTTTCGGTGGTCAGTACGCACCGCCGTTCATGACAGAATCGGTGGATGAAAACGGAAAGACTGTTTTGGATATCGAGGCAGACGGTGAGCTTCACGGTGTGGATGTGACGGATAAACAGGCAAAGAACGGGTCAGCTTCTTACAAGGGGAAAGAGTACACCATCGAGTATGGTGACTGTCAGTTGCGTATGCTGTTTATTGCTGAGGGTCCCCTTCAGGGAAGGATCGCTGAGGCCGGAATCTACTATCCGCATGTGACCGGTGAGATCGCTCATGACAAGTGGGAGTTTATCTACGCGGCCGAAGCCGGAAATCCCGCTGAGCATGATCCTGTTATCTACGACCAGATCACAGCCGGTGGTGTGACGGAGGGATCGAAACCGCGTACGCTGAAAGTAGGTGCCGCTACGGATGAGCTGAAGCAGACGATCAAAGCCAACGAGAATGTTCGGTTTGAGCTGTACAGCGGAGGAGTCGGACAGTTCTATACAACAGGTAAGGACGGCAAGGAAACTCTGTTGCCGCTGCTTCCGTCGATGGACGATAAGGGGAATAAAACGAAGCTTTCGGAAGAGGACAAAGCCTGGATTGCTTTTGAGAATGCGCTGAATCCGGCCAATGGCCAGATGACGTACGGTGATCCGAAACCGGCGGACTATGTTTCCTGGAAAGTGAAGACAAACGGATAAATAAAAGGAGGATAATCATGAAGCGTTTCAAAAAAATGAAAAAAAGCATGTCAATGATACTGATGCTCGCTCTGATATTCAGTATGTTCGGCGGTATCGCATCCGGTCCGGCATCGCTGGCAGTTTATTATGATGAAATTGGAACGATTGGTTGTAAGGTCGTTAATTTTGATGCCCGCAGCAATTCCTATGATGAAATCAATAAAACCAATCTGTATCAGGGCTATCCGGTAACGGTTTGCGTCAAGAGAAAAACCGGATGTCGTATTCCGAAGGGATCCTATATCATAGTATTAAAAGCCAATGACTATCGCGCACTGAGGGACGACGGAGTTTGGATTCCGGATCAGAAGGATTACATCAAATACAGTTCCAAAGGCTGCGCCTTGAATTATTATGAGACCAGTTGGTGTTGGTCAAACGGGTGGGCACTGGGCAAATATGTTGTATGTCTGGTGATGCCGTATACAGAGGATGACGGTTCGTCTGCCTATACTTTCTATGCCTGGAACGCATCGGTTGTAAGATACGGGTGATAAAACACTTTGTATGATTGCATATAGCTGAGTTAAGAGAGAAAAAAGCCCTGCGTGGCAGGGCTTTTTTTGATGTGCTTGCAAAATACCCATAAATGATGTATACTATACGAAGTTTGAAAAAAGGAGAATCTCATGGGAAACACAAATATCATTGAAACAAACAACTTAACCAAATATTACGGAAAAAACCGCGGAATTGAAGGATTGAACCTTGCCGTGGAGCAGGGGGATGTATTCGGATTCATCGGGCCGAACGGCGCAGGAAAATCAACTTGTATTCGGACACTCCTGGGATTGATTTTCCCGACCGGAGGGGAAGCCAGGATATTCGGGCTGGATATCGTAGCCGACCACGATGAGATCCTGAAGCATATCGGTTACCTGCCGTCGGAAATCAATTTTTACCACGGAATGAAGGTGAGTGATGCCATCCGGTATTCGGCGTCTCTGCGGAAAAAGGACTGTTCGAAGAGAGCTGCGGAACTGATGGATCGGTTGAGTCTGGATCCGAATAAAAAAGTAGACGATCTGTCCCTCGGAAACCGAAAAAAAGTGGGAATACTATGTGCTATCCAACACGACCCGGAGCTGGTGATCCTGGATGAACCGACCTCCGGTCTCGATCCGTTGATGCAACACGAATTCTTCCGGATTCTCACGGAACAGAACGAACGGGGAGCAACTATTTTTCTGTCGTCTCATATTCTGTCAGAGGTGCAGACTTACTGCCGGACGGCGGCTTTCATCAAGGACGGGCGTGTGATCCTGTCCGACCGGGTAGAAAAACTCGAAGAAACGGGAGCGAAAAAAGTGGTGCTTCGCGGAGAGTGGCATGAGGATATGATGACCCGTTTGGAACATGTATCGGATCTCTCCGAAGAGAAAGGCTATGCTTCCTTCCTTTACAGTGGAGATATACACGAATTGCTTCAGGTTTTAGCTGCGGAAAACCTTCGTGATGTCACGATTACGGAACCGACACTGGAAGAGATTTTTATGAATTACTATGCGTGATATAGAAAGGAAAGAATAGAAATGGTTGTTTTAAAAAGAGAAATCCTCTCACAGAAGGTTTCCATCCTGGCATGGGGACTGGCGATCGGATTCACGGTGGGGATTGCTATATTCATCTATCCCGAGATGCAAAATCAGATGGGCAGCATCAACGAAATGATGTCCTCGATGGGAAGTTTCACCAAGATGTTCAATATGGATCAGCTGAATTTCGGTTCCCTGACCGGATACTACGCCATCGAGTGTGGCAACATGCTCGGATTGGGCGGCGCATTTTTCTCGGCAATCATAGCTATATCTGCTTTGATGAAAGAGGAAAGGGATCGGACGGTTGAGTTTTTGTTGACGCACCCTGTGTCCCGTACCCGTGTGATCACGGAAAAACTGATCAGTGTATTTGTTATTATCCTGATCATGAATACCATCGTACTTATCTGCGCTCTGATTCCTTTGATGATCATCGGTGGCGAGATATCCTGGGGAACGATACTGCTTTTTCACTTCGCGTTTTTGTTGCTGCAGTTTGAAATTGCCGGAATTTGTTTCGGGATATCAGCATTCATCGGAAAGTTCGGAATCGGCATCGGGATTGGTGTGGCAGCCCTGTTCTACTTTATGAATCTGATCAGCAATTTGTCCGAGAGTGCGAAGTTTCTGAAATACATCACGCCGTACGGTTACACCGACGGTGCCGCGATTGTCAGCAGCAACAGCCTGGAGATAAAGTACCTGATTCCCGGATTCTGGTTCCTGCTGATCGGAATCATCGTGGCCTACCTTCGGTATCGCCGAAAGGATATTCAGGCGTGATATTTCATATCGGGGAACACTAGTGCTGCTGACATTAAATACCTGGACCATTTACGCAGGATGTTTTCTCCATCCTGCAAGGCGCCTGAACGCGTCGATGCGGTGGCATCGGCAAGTGAAGGCAACGAAGCAGGTGGAAAAACAGACAAGTAATATG
>JAFYBS010000168.1 GCA_017540125.1 Eubacterium sp. | reverse complement strand
GAAATCTCCGAGCCGGAGATTTCCCTGAAGAATGCGGAGGGGGCGGACAAGAAGGTGGTCATCGCCATGCCGGTGGATCAGCTGTCCTTTGAGGGGGAGCATCTGGTAGTCTGCTTCATGGAAGTGGATATGGAGACGATGCTGAACAGCGTGTCTCTGAAATCCGATGATTCCACCACCTTCTGTAACATCTATACGGACAAGGGCGTGGCCCTGACGAACATGGTGCTGGGCGGTCTGTCCAGCGAGGACAACCTACTCCAGGCGCTGGATAAAGCGACCTTTTCCGAGGGATACAGCGAGGAAACGGTTGTTCAGGATTTCGCGAATCATTCGGAAGGTGTCGCCACGTTCGAATACAACAACATCAAAGAAACCCTGTATTACGTGCCGATCCACGCGACCGACTGGATGCTGACCTATCTGGTTCGCGAGAGCGTGATCAGTGAACAGGTGCAGTCCATATCGAGCAGTATCCTGACCAGAAACCTGGTGTTGTCCATCCTCTCGGCGGTGGTTCTGATTTTGGTGTTTACTTTCATCATCATCCAGAACCGGAAAAATGCGAAGCTGACTCTGGCGAAGGAGATTACCGAGACGGAGAGCCGCGTCAGACAGCAGGAGCTGGAGGAACAGATGGCCATGCAGGAAGAGCAGATGGCCATGCAGGAGGAGCTGCTGGAACAGGAAAAGCAAAGGGCACAGCAGGATCGTATGATCACGGCACTGGCTTCGGATTACCGCAGCGTATACTATGTGGATCTGGATTTGGATCTGGGAACCTGTTACCGGGAGGACATGAAGGGAGATCATCCCTTCTCGGAAGGAGAAGATTTTTCCTTCTACCGGGAGTTTTCTGCCTATGCGGAAGAATATGTGGATGAGGAATACCGCGACGGTTTTCTGGATTTCATCCGCAGGGAGAGCATCCGGGAGCGTCTGGCGATGGAAGTGATCATCGCCTACCGTTACCTGATCCACCGGAACGGAGTGGACAGCTACGAGATGTTACGTATGGCCGGTGTGCGCCATGTGGATGACCGGGATGATCACATCGTCCATGCCGTCGGTGTGGGATTTACGGATATCGATGCCGAGATGCGGGAGTCACTGGCGAAAAAAGAGGCTCTTTCCCAGGCACTGGATGCTGCAAGGTCGGCCAGCAAGGCCAAAACATCGTTCCTGTCCAACATGAGTCACGAGATCCGGACTCCGATGAACGCTATCATCGGACTGAATTCGCTGGCTTTGAACGAGCCGGACCTGTCGGATTCAACGAGAGATTATCTGGAGAAGATCGGAATCTCGGCGGAGCATCTGCTGGGGCTGATCAACGAAATCCTCGATATGTCCCGGATCGAATCGGGGCAGATGATACTCAAGAAGGAAGAGTTTGCCTTCCACAAAATGATCGAGCAGATCAACACCATCTTCACCGGGCAGTGTGAGGAGAAGGGACTGACCTACGAATGCGACATGAAGGAACCCTTGGCGGATTACTACATCGGTGATGATATCAAGCTGCGTCAGGTCCTGATCAACATCCTCGGAAATGCAGTGAAATTCACACCGGAGGGAGGAAGGGTTGACTTTATCGTAGAGAAAAAAGCATCCTTTGACAACCATACCACGTTGCAGTTTACCATTCGCGACACCGGAATAGGCATGAGCAGGGAGTACCTTCCGAAGCTCTTCGAGACGTTCTCTCAGGAGGATACCAACGCCACCAACAAATACGGCAGCTCCGGTCTCGGGATGGCCATCACGAAAAATATCGTGGAGATGATGGACGGAACGATCCACGTTGACAGTATGAAAGGAATGGGAACCACCTTTACGGTGACGGTGACCCTGTCGGATTCCGAACGGAAGGAGGATCCGGACGAAGTGCTTTCGGGTGACGGAGAGAATTCCGATACCGCGGAGCAACGTAAGGCGGAACTGAAAGGCCGGAGGATCCTGCTGGCCGAGGATATGGAAATCAACGCGCAGATCATGTTGCAGGTTCTGTCCATGCGGGAGATGGAAGCGGATCATGCGGCAAACGGACGGATTGCTGTCGATCTGTACTCCGAAAAACCGGAAGGATACTACGATGCCATCCTGATGGATATGCGTATGCCGGAGCTGAACGGACTGGAGGCGACGGAGGCGATCCGCGCGTCGGGACGTTCCGACGCGAAGACCATACCGATCATTGCTCTGACGGCCAATGCTTTTGACGAGGACGTCAGGCGCAGTCTTCAGGCCGGATTGAACGCGCACCTGAGCAAGCCGGTGGAACCGGAGCTGCTTTTTGAGACACTGGAAAACATGATCAAGGATTAAGGAGGGGATTTATGGAATCAAGAGTAATTTACATCGAAGAAGTAGACGACATGGAGGAGGCAGCTCGGGAGATTTTTGAAAAATGTTCCGACTTCGAGCTGAAGGCAAACAGCCTCGCGGTCATTTTTACGGAGGAGGAGACGGATTATCCCGAGCTCTATGAGCTTCTGTCCGAAAAATGGAACTTCCCGATCATCGGCTGTACCACGATGGCGATGCTGGCCAGTGGGGCCGGCTATCGGAGTGACGGGATGTCCATCATGGTCATGACGGCGGACGACTGCAAGTTTGCGGCCGGAGTCACGGATGAGCTGACCAAGGAGAATTACAAGGATAAAGTCAGGGAGTTGTATCAGAGCCTTTCGGGTGAACTGGGGGAAGAAGAGAAGGTCATCATCAGCTACGGCGTGTGCGTGACGGCTATGGATCATGTGGCCGGCGATGATTTGCTCCACGCGACGGATGCGGCCGGAAAAGCGATGCCGATTTTCGGAGGACTGGCATCCGACCGGTTCAGCTTCGAGGAGACCCGTGTGTTCTGCGGGGACAAGGTGGTGGAGAACGGTCAGGTGATGGCACTTGTGGCCGGAAACATGCAGATCAAATACATGCATGTCAATTCCGTGGATACGATGGCGAATCCCAAGGCCTATACCGTGACGAAATCTCATGAAAATGAGGTTCTCTGTCTGGACGGGAAGCCGATGGTGGATGTGCTGGCAGAGGAGAACTTTGTGGTCAACAAGCAGGAGGTTATGCGGGATTATCTGCTGACGCCCTTCGTGGTGACGATTGAAAAAGAAGGCGACGCGAAGGTCCGCGTCGGTCGAAACCTGTCCTTCCTGGATTTGGAGAAAAAGAGCGGATTTTTCCTGGGAGAGATGCCGGAGGGATCCAGACTTGAAATCGGAATTGTCAATCAGGAGAAGGTACGCGAAAGCCTGAAGGAAGTGCTCGAGGATATGCTGCTTGAGATCAAAGGGAGCGGCTATCACTATTCAACGATCCTGTGTACCAGCTGCGCGGCCCGGTATCTGGCGTTGACGACGCAGATTGAGGAGGAGTCGGAAAAATGGTTCCCCATGCTTCCGGACGGTATTACCCTCATGGGGATGTATTCCTACGGGGAGTTCTGTCCGGCATCGGACACCGATGAAGGAAAGGATTACAACATGTTCCATAACTTTACCTTTACTATGCTTGCAATGTAATGAGTCTCGCCATGATGGCGAAGAAAAGAAACCGCCACGAACAGTAACGGAGAGGATACCTATTCGATGGATGAAGAAAGAACACCGGCTGAAGAAGAGCTGGCGAGTTTGAAGATCGATCTCAAAAAGCTCAAACGGGAGAATAAGCACTTAGCCCGTGACAACGAGATGCTCCGTATGGCCAACGAACAGGCGGCCCACGTACGGGAGTTTATTCAGCGTGACAACGAACGGCAGTTGTTTTTCAACGAACAGCTGCTGAAGACGTCTCCTTATATGATGTTCCTGACCGATGAGAATTTGAATGTCGCAATGGCATCGGACATGTTTTTCCTCTTCAGCGGAATGGATCATGAGAGCATAAAAAACGGTCTTTCCCTGAATGAAGCTGTGAGCGGCTTCATGAACGAAGAGGAGGCGGAGGACTTTATCGAACAGTGTAAGTCCGCGTTGGAGGGAGAGTTCCTCCCGTCCTATGTGTTCCAGAAGGAGATGGGTGGCTATACCAATCATCTGCAGATCACTATCCGCGCCATGCGCCGATCCGGTGGACATGTCGTGGGTCTGAACATCATTTTTGTGGATATGACGGAGATGATCGAGGCGAAGGAAAAAGCGGATGAAGCCAATCATGCCAAAAGCTCCTTTCTGGCGAATATGTCGCATGAAATCCGGACGCCGATCAACGCGGTGCTGGGTATGGATGAGATGATCATCCGTGAGACCTCGGAGCCGGAGATCCGTTCCTACGCCGAGAACATCCGCCAGGCGGGAAAAACCCTGTTGGCGCTGATCAACGAGATCCTCGATTTTTCCAAGGTCGAGGAAGGAAAGATGGAGATCATCCCAACCCGGTACGAGCTGGGATCCCTGGTTAACGATCTGACCAACATGGTGCAGGATCGTGTCGAGAAAAAGGGCCTGAAGCTGGAGGTGGACATCGATCCGTCCATACCGCACGAGCTGTACGGAGATGAAATCCGGATCAAACAGTGTATCGTGAATCTCCTGAACAACTCCGTGAAGTACACGGAGAAGGGAAAAGTGACGATGGGGATCGGATTCCGTCCCAAGGATGCGGAGCATATCGTGATGGAGGTCCGTGTTACCGATACCGGTATCGGAATGAAGGAAGAGGATCTGGAGAGGCTTTTCGCCCCCTTTGCCCGTATCGAGGAAAAGAGAAACCGGAACATCGAGGGTACGGGACTCGGGATGAGCATCACGAAGCGCCTGCTTGAGCTGATGGGCACCAGTCTGTCGGTGGACAGCGTCTACGGAAAGGGGTCGACGTTTTACTTCGATGTGGTGCAGAAGGTGTTGAATCCGGAACCAATCGGGAATCTCGCCGGTCGGTTTTCCGGTACGAAGGAAAAAGAAGAAAAAAGCGGTTATCAGGCTCAGTTCTATGCGCCGCTGGCCCATATTCTGGTGGTGGATGACACCGAGACTAACCTGCTCGTGATCAAGGGATTGCTGAAGGCTACCGGAGTTCAGCTGGATACGGTGGATTCCGGGTTCGAAGCATTGCGGGCTATCGAAAAACAGAAGTATGATGTGATCCTGGTCGATCATATGATGCCGGAGATGGACGGAATCGAGACGCTGGCGAAGATGAAGGAGCGACCGGATTACAATGAATCGGTCCATATCGCGCTCACGGCCAATGCGATCTCCGGTGCCAGGGATATGTATCTGAAGGCCGGATTTGATGACTATCTGTCCAAGCCGGTGGATGGAACGATCCTGGAACAGACGTTGAAAAAATATATTCCCGCCTCCAAACAGATTTCTCCGACGGACGGTGGCGGAACCGGTGCCAAAGAAGAGGAGCCGGAGGAAGCTTTGCCGGTTATCCCCGACTGGATTCGGGAGATCCCGGGAATCGACGTGGAGGAGGGGATCAAAAACTGCGGCGGAGAGGAGAGCTTCCTGAGTGTCATCGAGACCTTCCACGATACGGCGGATCAGAAAAAGCGGGAGATCATCGGGTTTTGTCACGAGAAAAACTGGTCGAACTACACCATCCGCGTTCACGCGATGAAAAGCTCGGCCCGCATCATCGGCGCGAAACAGCTTTCCTCACTGTGTGAACAGCTGGAGAATGCGGGAAACGCGTTGGACATCGATTTCATCGAAACCCACACCGATCCCATGCTGGGAATGCTGGAGTTTATCGATAATCAGCTGGAAAAATTGGATGAGGTTTCGGAAGAGCTTCCGATGATCAGCGACAAGGATTTGAAGGAAGCCTATCAGACCATCTATGATTACGCGTTGAGTATGGAGTTCGGAATCGTGGAATCGGTGATGAACTCTTTGAAGGAGTATCGGTTGAAGACGGACGATGAGGTGATCATGAAAGCCGTCAATGACAAGCTGATGCTGTTAGACTGGGACGCAATTGTGGAGTTGGTGAAAAACAGAAGATAAAGCGGCATGGTTTGCCGGACAGGAGGGCGCAATATGGCTATTTTGAATGCACACACCGGAGCGGTGACAATCGTCAGTTCATCGGAGGGCTTTTTCACAAAAGGAATGGAGTCGAAGCTCAAGGAGATGAAGCTGGAGACTTGTTTTGCCACACTGGAGGAGGGAAACAGGGAGCTGGGACGAATCCGTGAGAAGACAGGCCTGTATGTACTGTATATGCAGGACGATATCGAGCCGAAGGTTCTGGTGGACATGCATGATATCCTGAATATGGACGGAAAGCGCGTGATCATCATCGGTGAGTCGGAGGACTACGATACGATCAAGCAGACGATCCCGGTTACCCAGACCCTGAAGTGGTTCGACCGGCCGTTGGACATGAATGATTTCCTGAAAACCATCCGGACTTATTTTGACGGAGAGGAAGAGGTCGTCGAGGAGAAGACAATTCTGATCGTCGACGACGATATCACCTACATGCGGTTGATTTATGACTGGCTGAAGGATGACTATCATGTCGGTATGGCTTCTTCGGGGGTACAGGCCATCTCCTGGCTGGTAAAGAACAATGCTGACTTGATCCTGCTGGATTACGAGATGCCGGTGGTGTCCGGTTCCCAGGTGATGGAGATGCTGAAAAGTGATGCCGTCACCGGAACGATTCCGATCATGTT
>JAFYBS010000167.1 GCA_017540125.1 Eubacterium sp. | reverse complement strand
TGAGCAGAATATGGATATTTGTGTGCTGGATTACCACATCCTCAGCATCGTATGCAGGGATATTCGCAGATGGCTCGATGGTGGGAAGAAAGTGGTCCGTGTGTCCGTGAACCTTTCCAGAAAGCATTTGGTGGACGCGGATCTTCTGGAAAATGTGATCAGCACCATTGACACCTATCGTGTGCCCCATGAGTATATCGAGATCGAACTGACCGAGACGACCACGGATGTGGAATTCAATGACCTGAAACGTGTCGTTACCGGCCTGCAGAAGGCAGGAATCTATACTTCTGTTGATGACTTCGGAAATGGTTTTTCTTCCCTGAACCTGATTCGGGCCATCCCCTGGGATGTGCTGAAGATCGACCGCAGTCTGCTACCCATGGATGAGGAGCAGGAAGAGAGCATCACAAACCGGATGTATAAGCACATCGTATCCATGGCGCAGGATATCGGGATCGACTGCGTGACCGAGGGCGTGGAGACTCTGAAGCAGGTCGACATTCTGCGGGAGAACGGTTGCACCGTGGCTCAGGGCTTTTACTTTGACAAGGCACTGCCGGTGGAGGAGTTTGAGAAACGTTTAAACGGAGAACCGTATACGATCGAGAAGTGAAGGATGCGAGACGTACCTGTGCGCGGCCAATACTAAGAAACCCCCAAACACTTATTTATCAAAAAGATATTCTTACGGAAAGCGCCTCTGTGCGAAGCATGGAGAAATATGGAAAGGAGAATACCGAAGCCTGAGACCGGTTATACCGATTATTCGATCATTTTCGGAGAGAATATCATCGATATTACCATGGTAAGTCTTACTTTCCTTGGCAAAGATTGATGGGTGAACACTAAAAAAAAGAGTGGAACCACTTTATGATTTTTGTGATTTTTGTGATTTCACTCTTTTTTTTTATGATTTTTCTTATACTCAATGTTGAAGATCTGACCAGAATTATATCAGAATAATTACTGAGCTCTCTGAACCTTGTCGGACTTCAGACAGGAAGTACATACATAGATTCTCTGGGGAGTTCCATCAACAACCGCGCGTACACGCTTGATGTTGGCTTTCCAGATGTGATTGGATCTTCTATGAGAGTGGCTCACATTATTTCCAAAGTGAGCGGCTTTATCACAATAAAAACATTTAGCCATGATTCCGGCACCTCCTTCACGACATAGATTACCCATGCGGGCTCACAACAACAGATATATTAGCAGAAAAGAACCGGTTATGCAAGAGGAAAATTATTTTTTTTCAAATCAGTTCCATTTTTATCTCAAACAGTATATAATTATTACAACTGTGTCAAGAAACGGAGGGCTAAATATGACAGGTATGATGGATAATGAACACGGACAGATCATGATCGATACTTCTGTGATAGAAGAATATGCCGGTCATGCGGCACTGGACTGCTTTGGCATTGTCGGAATGGCGGCGATCAGCATGCGGGACGGACTTGCAAAGCTCCTGAAGGGAAGCTCTGTCAGCAAGGGTGTAACGGTGGATATGGATGAAGAACAGCGGCTTACCATTGATTTTCATATCATTGTGGCATATGGAGTCAGCATCCGGACCGTGGTGAGCAACCTGATCAATACAGTGAAGTATCAGGTGGAGGATTATACGAGTATGAAGGTGAAGGCAATCAATGTGTACGTGGAAGGCGTGCGCGAGATCGATTGATATACATCATAGAAAAAAATATCACGGGAGCACGGACTGTCGTGGAGAATAAAAGCATATGATCGATAGATACGTACGAAGTATCAATTAGGAGGACATGGAGTTGAACACGATTGACGCTTTGCTCCTGCAAAAACTTTTTCTTGCGGGAGCGAACAACATCAGCAATAACAAAGAGTATATCAACGAACTGAATGTATTCCCCGTTCCGGACGGTGATACAGGGACCAATATGACGCTGACCATCATGGCTGCGGCTGCAGATGTACGGCAGCAGGACGATCCCACCATCGATTCTCTGGCCAAAGCGATTTCCGGCGGATCTCTCCGGGGTGCCCGGGGGAATTCCGGCGTGATCCTCTCTCAGATCTTCCGAGGATTCTGTAAGGATATCCGTGGAAAAAAGGAACTGACGTTGGTGGATCTTGTTTCCGGTTTTGAACGGGGCGTGGAAACGGCATATAAAGCGGTTATGAAGCCGAAGGAAGGAACCATTCTGACTGTGGCCAGGGGCATTTCAGAGAAAGCGACGGAACTTCTGATGGAGGAGGAAGATTATCCGATCATCGAGTTTGCGGAGCAGGTACTGGCTCATGGGGAAGACGTTTTGGAACATACACCGGAATTGCTTCCTGTACTGGCAGAGGCCGGGGTTGTGGATTCCGGAGGGCAGGGACTGATCGAGATCCTGCGAGGGATCGTGATCGCGCTGAAGGGCGGAACCGTGGAACTTGCGGAT
>JAFYBS010000166.1 GCA_017540125.1 Eubacterium sp. | reverse complement strand
CATTTTTCATCGTCGGCTGTGGTGTGACCGAGATGCCGACGACGACGGATACGGAGCCGAAGCAGGAAGCAGAAGAAGCGACGGAGGAACCTGCCCCCACGGATCTGCCGGAGACTTTTTCCTATGTGGATGCGCACGGAAACTACTTTGTTGCGGTAGTGGATCAGCGAGTCGAAAAAGTCAAGTATGATTGGAGTAAACTGAAGCATAAAGAGGGTAGTGACAAAATCTCCTATGATGACGGCGAATATACCATCGTAAAAGGAGTGGATGTCTCGCATCACAACGGTGTGATAGACTGGCAAAAGGTCCGTTCCCAGGGATATGAGTTTGCGATTCTGCGACTGGGGTATCGCGGCTACGGGAAGGAAGGCACACTGAATGTGGACGAGCAGTTCCAGAGCAGCTTTAAGGCGGCGAGAGCGGCCGGGATGAAGCTGGGTGTGTATTTCTTTTCCCAGGCGATCAATGAAAAAGAAGCGATCGAGGAAGCGAAGCTGACTCTTCGGGAATTGAACGGTTCGAAGCTGGAGCTTCCGGTGGTTTATGATCCGGAGTTGATTCCGGATGACGACGCCAGAACCGATGAGGTCGGCGGAACACAGTTTACGAAAAATACGATCGCCTTCTGTGAAAAAATCAAAGAGGCGGGCTATCAGCCGATGGTTTACAGTAACCTATACTGGGAGGCGACGCTTTTTGATCTGTATGAGTTGAGGGATTATCCGATCTGGTATGCTGACTACCGGCCGGAACCGCAGACACCGTATCGCTTCGAGTACTGGCAGTATTCCGAGAGCGGAGAGGTCGAGGGCATCAGCGGCGGCGCGGATCTGGATGTGATGTTTATCAAAAAGAAGAAAAAGAAGAAATAAAGATAAGGGAACACCTCCTGTACAGGTGTTCCCTTAATTATCCAGATCATAGATTTTTCGAACGATCGCTTTTATCTCCGGACGATCGCGGTAGCTTTTTACCAGCTCCCATTCTCTAGGAGTGAGAAAATGCATCGGTGAGCCTTCGGTATCCGGAGGAGTTTTGCTCGAATCGAAGGCGGTGCGTATATCCGATACATCGTACATCTCACACAGTGTCAGAAGAGCCTTGGAACTCGGCATCGAAACACCGCTTTCCCATCCGTAGATCGTTTTCTCGGACACGGGTTTCAGATGTTCACCCAGATAGGAGGAGACATCCGACACTTTAATTGATTTATCGACACGTAGCTTTTTCAGACGAGCCGGAAAATCCGATAAATCCATGATGGTCTCCTTTCTGTAATGGTTATTTGCGACATGTATATTTTATCAAAATCTAAGAAACTGCGTCAATAAATATAAGAATACAAATTCAAAAAAACATGTGTAATTCTTAATTGGATATATAGGTATTCTTAGAAAAAAAGAAAATAGCAATTGTTTGTATTCAGTCATCGATGATTGGTCCGGAAAGGAGGAAGCATATGGAACCGGGAATCAAAGCAACAAAGGAACGCGTCGTGACCGATGAGCTGACGGCGAAAGCCTTCGGCAGCGGTGAGCTGGAGGTCTTTGCGACACCGGCGGTGATCGCCCTGGCGGAGGAGACCGCCTGGAACAGTGTGGCCGGGGAGCTGGAACCGGGGCAGGGCACCGTGGGAACGAGGATCGAGCTGTCTCACATCGCCGCGACGCCGGTGGGAATGAAGGTCTGTTGCGAGACGGAGTTGACCGCCGTCGACCGGAGAAAGCTGACCTTTTCCGTCGCGGTATACGATGAGAAGGAGAAAATCGCGGAGGGAATCCACGAGCGGTTTATCGTGGACAACAAAGCCTTTCAGGAGAAGGCAGACGCGAAAAACAATTGATGCAAGCGCTTTGCATGAGAGGAAACTATGCAGAAAATAAAAGAGTATTCATCCGTAGAGGAGGCCGTCCGCGACATCGCCGGAGAGGCTGTCACAATTACGGACAGACGATCCGTCAGCGGCGGGGACATCAACCGTGCCTACGCTCTGACACTGTCAAACGGACAGCGCATTTTTATGAAAAATAATCCGGGCCGGGGGCTTGGTTTTTTCCGTGCGGAGGCTTTGGGACTGGCGGCGATCGGGGCTACCAATACCATATCCGTTCCGAAGGTATACGGGATCGGTGAGGATGGGAGCGGAGCATTTTTATGTATGGAGATGCTGGAGACCGGCCCGAAGATATCGGATTTCTGGGAGGTGTTTGCCGGGGAACTGGCGGCGATGCACCGGGCGGATACGGGCGCCTTTGTGGAGAACGGACGATACGGGTTTTCCGGTAGCAATTTTATCGGTGCCACACCGCAGAAAAATATCACTCACGACAGTTGGATTTCCTTTTTCAGAGAGGAACGATTGCTGCCCCAGATCGAGCTGGCGAAGAGGTATTTTTCATCCGGTGACCGGAAAATGATCGACCGGTTTTTGGACCGGCTGGATTCCCTGTTGGTGGAGCCGGAGGCACCGTCTCTGATCCACGGTGATCTCTGGGGCGGAAACTTCATCACCGGTCCGGACGGCAAAGCATGGCTGATCGATCCGGCGACCTATGTGGGATCCGCTGAGGCGGATCTGGCGATGACAGAGCTCTTCGGTGGGTTCAGCGGAGCTTTCTATGAGGCCTACCGGGAGCAGGGGCTGTTGCAACCGGGCTACCGTGACCGAAAGGATATTTACAATCTCTATCATCTGCTCAATCACCTGAACCTTTTCGGTAGCGGATATCTGTCATCCGTGATGAGTATTGTCAGGAGGTATTATTAATGCAGAAACCGGTCAATAAAAACGCAACGGAAAACGCAAGAAAGCTTTTGACTTATCTCGAGGAGACCGCCGGTCGCGCCATCATCACCGGCCAGCACACCCAGACGATCCCCATGGAGGAGATCGGCTGGATCGAGGAGCAGACCGGTCGCAGACCGAAGCTGCGTGGCTTTGAGCTGCTGGCTTACTCGCCAAATATCAATTATGAGGATGCTTCCGAGGCATGTCTGACGGAGATCTATGAGAATCGCGGAACGCTGGAGACGGCACTGCAGTGGGCGGAGGAGTCCGACGGGATCCTGACCTTTTCCTTTCACTGGTATTCGCCTATCGGCGGCCGGGACAAAAGCTTTTATATACAAAACACGGACTTCGACGCGAGCCGGATCCTGACAGAAGGGACTCCGGAGCGGGAGGCTTTTTATCATGATATGGATGTGATCGCAGAGCTGCTGAAGCCGTTTTTGGAAAAGGATATCCCCATTCTGTGGCGCCCCTTTCATGAGTCGGACGGGGCGTGGTTCTGGTGGGGAGCGAAGGGACCGGAGGTGGCATGTGAGCTCTACAAGCTGATGTATGAGCATTACACGAAGGTGCACCGTCTCGATAATCTCCTCTGGGTGTGGAACTGCCGTCTTCGCGAGGGCTACCCCGGGGATGAATACGTCGATGTGATTTCCGTAGATATTTATCTGGAAAAATATACCCCCACGGATTATAAAGATGACTATGAAAAGCTGATAAAAAATACCACGAAAAATAAGGTGGCTGCTCTGGCGGAGGTGGGCTATATTCCCGATGTAAAAATGCTGGAAAAATCCCGTGTTCCCTGGGCTTACTATATGACCTGGTCGAAGGAGTTCTGCATTGGGGAGCAGTATAATTCTGTGGAAAAACTGAAGGAAATGTATGATAATAATTATTCAATAAAAGAGTAATAAATATTCGAAGCAACTATCAATCAGGAAATGTGAATAACAATGAGTAATGAGTATAAGAATCAATACGATAAGATGACCCGGATGCCGGTGGAGAAGCTGGTGATGCGTCTCGGGATTCCGACGACCATCAGTATGCTGGTGACCACCCTTTACAATATGGCAGACACCTACTTCGTCGGCACTCAGGGGACCAGCGCGTCCGGAGCCATCGGGATTATTTTTACACTGATGAGTATCATTCAGGCGCTGGGATTTATGCTCGGTCATGGTTCCGGAAGTCATATTTCCCGTCTTCTTGGTGCGAAAGAACCGGATAAGGCCGGGGATTACGCATCCACCGCCTTTTTCTCGGCACTGATTTTTGCCGTGGTGCTGGCTGCCGTCGGGCTTATTTTTATTGATCCCCTGATGAGGTTGATTGGCAGTTCGGAAACGATACTTCCCCATGCGCGGGTGTACGGATCCTTCATCCTTCTCGCGACACCGGCTATGATGAGCAGCTTTGTATTGAACAACATCCTCCGTTATGAGGGACGGGCCACACTGGCGATGATCGGGCTTCTTCTGGGTGGACTGATCAACGTCATCGGAGACTATGTCACGACCTCCTGGTTTGGGATGGGAATTGAAGGTGTAGGCATCTCAACCATGTTGTCGAATTATATCAGTATGTCGATCCTTCTGTCCATGTTTATCATGGGACGCACCCAGACTAAGCTGCAGCTGAAACGGGTATTTCGGCGGAGGAAATCAACCGGACAGGATGTCACGGAAGCGTCAGCTTCGGCTTCATCGGACAGCCTCCTTGCGGAAGCTTCGACTGACCGACCGGCCGAGCCGGCATCGGAGACATCGAAGACTCGTCCGCTGCTTCTGAGTATCATTCTGATCGGTCTTCCCAGCCTGGCGAGACAGGGGATGTCTTCCCTGGCAAACCTGGTGATGAACTGGATGGCTCGCCCCTACGGTGACGCGGCTATCGCGGCGATGGGAATCGTGATGCGTCTGACCTTTCTGTTGTTCGCGATCGGACTGGGGATCGGTCAGGGATTTCAACCGGTCAGCGGTTACAATTACGGAGCAAAAAAGTACAACCGCGTTCGAAAAGCGGCACTGTTTACCTGGGGCTTCTCTACCCTGGTGATCGTTTTGGCAGCGGCAGTAGAATGGTTTTTCTGTGAGGATCTGATCGGGCTTTTCCGGGATGATGCGGAGGTGATCCGGATCGGCACGCCGGCTCTGCACTATCAGCTTCTCTCCATCGGACTTGTTCCCATCAGCTTTATCGGGAATATGCTGTTTCAGAGTATCGGAAAAAGCGGCCGGGCGCTGTTTCTGTCGTGTCTGAGAAACGGCATCTGCTATGTGCCGACGCTGTTGATTCTCGTTCCCATATGGGGATTGACGGGAATCCAATGTGCGCAACCTATCGCCGATGTGTTGACGGCATGTATCACGTTACCGTTTTTCCTGAGCTTTATAAGTCATTTGTGAATACAATACAAAACCCTGCGGATTGAATACAATCAATCTGCAGGGTTTTGTTTTTGTTCTCTTTTCGATTATCAGCCATTTACCTTCGGCAGCTTGGCAATCGAAGCGGCGATCTCCTCATCCGTCGGGATGTAATCGGACATCTCTCCGTCGTTGAATTTTTCATAAGCAACCAGATCGAAATATCCGGTTCCGGTGAGACCGAAGACGATGGTCTCTTCCTTGCCTTCCTCTTTGCAACGAATCGCTTCGTCGATGGCAGTGCGGATGGCGTGTGAGCTCTCCGGTGCCGGCAGGATACCCTCAGTGCGGGCGAACTGTGTAGCGGCCTCGAAGACCGATGTCTGCTCAACACTGACTGCTTCTATCAGACCGTCGTCATAGAGCTGGGAAAGTACCGGGCTCATGCCGTGGAAGCGAAGGCCTCCGGCATGGTTGGCGGACGGGATGAAGCTGGAGCCCAGTGTGTACATCTTGGCAAGCGGGCAGATCATACCGGTGTCGCAGAAGTCGTAAGCATAGGTACCTCTCGTGAAGCTCGGGCAGGATGCCGGCTCAACAGCGATGATACGGTAGTCGGCCTCTCCGCGAAGCTTCTCACCCATGAACGGCGAGATCAGACCGCCGAGGTTGGAACCGCCACCGGCACAGCCGATGATGACATCCGGTTTGATGCCGTATTTATCCAGGGCAATCTTAGTCTCCAAACCGATGACAGACTGATGAAGCAGTACCTGGTTCAACACGCTTCCCAGTACGTAACGGTAACCCGGATCACGTCCTGCTACCTCCACCGCTTCGGAAATGGCACAGCCGAGACTTCCGGTCGTTCCCGGATACTCTGCCAGGATTTTCTTTCCGACTTCCGTGGTGTCCGACGGAGACGGTGTGACGGTGGCACCGTAGGTGCGCATCACCTCACGACGGAAGGGCTTCTGCTCATAGGAAACCTTTACCATATAAACCTTGCAGTCCAGTCCGAGATACGCGCAGGCCATGGAGAGCGCCGTACCCCACTGGCCGGCACCGGTCTCGGTGGTCACACCCTTCAGCCCCTGCTTCTTCGCGTAGTAAGCCTGAGCGATAGCGGAGTTCAGTTTGTGGGATCCGCTGGTGTTATTTCCTTCAAACTTATAGTAGATTTTTGCCGGAGTCTGCAGCTTCTCTTCCAGGCAGTATGCGCGCACCAGCGGTGACGGGCGGTACATCCGGTAGAAGTCGCGGATCTCTTTCGGGATCTTGATGTAAGCGGTGTCGTTGTTCAGCTCCTGGGCTACCAGTTCGTCACAGAACACAGCGCTGAGTTCCTCCGCCTTCAGGGGCTGACCGGTTCCCGGGTTCAGAAGCGGCGCCGGTTTGTTCTTCATATCGGCACGGACATTGTACCAGCTTTCCGGCATCTCACTCTCTTCCAGATAGATTTTGTAAGGGATTTCTTTTGCCATAGTTTCCTCCATTTAATATAATATTTCACAACAAATCACTAAACTAGAGAATACCATTTTTGACTCGGATTGTCAAGGGATGACCGGGTCAGTCGGTCCGTTTTTTTTCGCGAGAAAACACAGGTATTCCTCCAGGATATCGATTTCGGGATATGTCTGATACAGCATTCTCGCTCCGACGACATCCTCGATTTCATTAAAAATAAACCCGCCCTGTTCATCGAGGATAAAGTCGATCCCCACCATTCCGAAATCGAAAAGCCGGATGATCTGACGGACGTAACCGGTTTCTGTTTCATTCAGATCATAGGTGGATATCGTTCCGCCGAGGGAAAAATTGGAACGAAATTCTCCCTCCGGGGCGGTTCTTTTGACGGCAGCGACGATCCGGTCACCGACGACATAGACCCGGACATCCGAACCGGAGCCTTCGATGAAGGGTTGGAGGATCAGGTCGTCTCTCTGATT
Organism: Eubacterium sp.; assembly: GCA_017540125.1. GTDB lineage: Bacteria > Bacillota > Clostridia > Lachnospirales > Lachnospiraceae > Eubacterium_F. Next base: position 6,646 of record JAFYBS010000166.1, on the reverse strand, counting down.
TTTTGCTGTTTCAAGTAAATGAGCGAGACCGTCCGGTGACGTCGGAGGCTCATTGTTCCTCTGACCGGTCGGGTCCGAAGAAAGCCAGCGTGATACTTCCGAAGACACCGAGGCCGGGATCCTCACGACATCGGCTCCTCCGTGACCGGAGGCGGACTTCAGGACAATACCGGTGTGACTTTGCAGTATTTCGGTATCGACGGGATCGGTCAAAGGCATAGTGAAGGTCTGTGTCGGGATGGTCGGCACGCTCGTCCTGCTCCGGATCAGATCCATACAGTGTCCCTTGTGGTTGGTCATGGCGGATACGAAGGAATTGTTCCAGGTAGGTATCCCGGCGGTTTCCAGTGCCCGGGTCAGGGCGGGACAGATCGTCCTTACGACAGCAAAATCCGGCGGAGAGGAAAGATCCTCCCGCAGCCGGATTTGATAAAAAATCTGTGGAATATGGTCTTCCGGTTTGGTATCTGAAAGAACGGTTTTCAAAAGTTCCTCCGCATAAACCAGTTCAAAATCAATCCCGTATTTTTTGCCGAGTGTTTCATGAAGGTCGATATAATCGCGATTTCTGTCCGCACCCTCACGATCGTATATCAACCCGCTCTTCATAGTACCTTTCACTCCGTTACTGTTCATGGTTTTCGTTTTTCGGCTCGAAAATTCTGCTCACATCGTCTTTTCCCGTATCGAGTCGCTTTTCGAACTCCTCCACCGGCAGCGGCTTGTCAAAGAAATACCCCTGCGCAATATGACAGTGATTTTTTCGCAGAAGCTGGATCTGTTTGGCAGTCTCCACACCTTCCGTGACACACTGCAGTCCGATGTCTCTGGCCAGGGAAACGACGTGTCCGTACATCACATGATTTTTACTGCGAAGGTCTTCCTCGTCGTTCGGCAGGAAGGAACGGTCGATCTTTAATACCGTCCACGGCATATCCTGCAGGAGATTCAGCGAAGAGAAGCCCATGCCGAAATCATCAATGGAGGTAGCTACACCTGCTTCCCGAAGTCCGGTTACCACCCGCTTCAGGTCGCGGAAGCCGGCATCTGTTGTGGTCTCCGTCAGTTCGATTTCGATGTATTCATGCGGAATCTCATATCGGTTGATGATCTCCAGGATGTTTTCCAGGAAGTCGACATTTGTCAGGTTTTTTCTCGAAAAATTCGTCGATATACGAACCGGTTTTTTGCCGGAATCAATCCAGCGGCGGATATCCCTGCACGCGGTCTCCAGCATATAGTAATCCAGCTGGCAGATGTCCGAATTCTGTTCCAGAACCGGGATGAACTCCATCGGGGGAACGATCTTGTCATCGTGAAACCAGCGGCACAGCGCTTCGGCACCGACGATGGTACCCCAGGTGACATCCACCTTCGGTTGGTAGAAGGCGTGGAATTCCCTGTTTTTCATGGCGTTCGGGAAGATCGATCGGATGTGCATCACATGGTCACGCATCTGCACCATTTTTTCATCATAGTACAGGATGGTTCCGTGATTTTCCTGCTTGGCGATGGTCATAGTCGGGAAAATCTTGTCCATCAGCTGTTCCGGACTTTTGATCTTCAGTTTCTCCGGGATAACATAGATGCCGGCGCAGGCGGAAACCCGAATCCGGTTTCCGACCTCCGGGTCGTACAGGATCGGGATACCGTCGAAGAGCTCCAGAACGGATTTGGTTCTGTCATTGGGAAAAACGCATACATAATTGTCACCGCCCAGACGGCCGACACAGCCGTCCTCTCCGATGGTGTTTTTGATGAGGTTATAGTATTTTCGCATGACGATATCGCCCATCTCCCGTCCGAGCTGCTGATTGACCAGGGAAAAGCGACGGAGATTGTAGCAGGCGATGGTATGCCCATACAGGTGGCTGGCTGCGAAAAGATTGTTCATAAAGCGATTGTAATAACGGAAATTCGGATAGCCGAATTCGTCATAGAAGCCCAGCTGTTCCAATGCATCCTGGAGACGGTTGCGCCCGATGAAGCTCATCATTGCGCGGAGCATGATATCGATCTTCTCTTCCTCTTCCTCGGTCAGAGAGTCTTCCTCTGCCTGATAGACGGAGCAGATCAGCACGGTTCCGCTACGGGTAAATATACGGCGCTGTACGGCTATTCGTGCGGAGGTTCCGTTATCGTAATCACAGATGATTTCTCCGTCATCGATCCGCTCGTGATTGATCGAACGGTAGAACCGGGTTTCTGATTTGGACAGACGAAAGAGTTTGCAGATCTCTTCGTTGACCCGGACGATCCGGTCCCGGTCAAAGATGGGGATGGTGGTCATCTCGCTCACCATCTGTTCAAAAAGTTCGTAGTATCGATCCTTGAATTCTTTATCCATATCTATTCTGTAATTCCTCTCTCAGCAGCTCCCTTTTTCTGCTGAGGGCACACGACCGGGGTCGTGTATCCTTTCGTATTGCTGGTCTGAAAACAGGTGCCAAACCGCAACTTACATTTTACCATGTTTCACGGCTCATAGCAAGCACAACATACGGTGTCTCCGGACGGTGGGATATCTATACTGAGGACTTGTTTTTTCTTGACGGAGAGAGAAAAGTATTTTATAATGTATTTGTTTGTTTTTCATGTGAGTTGGAGACACACATTCGCGAGCCGCAAAATGAGCGGCATGAAAGGATTAATATGTCGAAATTTAATGAGCTTCGTGAGAAATTCGATCGGATTATTTTTCATACGTATTCTGTAAACTATGAGGCAGATCAGATCGTGGTTCAGTATCGTTTTGAGATACCCGGTCTGGAAGAGTTTACGCCACGCTGGGAGTTTCCGTTTGCGCGGAATTTTAACCCGAAGGTGAAGATCGTGGATATGACCGTGCCCCCGGAGGAGGAGGCACGCGAGGTGATCGAGGTGCTGTGTTTTCATCTGGGGATGGTGGAACTGATCAGTTATTACAAGATCACCTGTCCGAAACTGATCGAAGTACGTGCGGGAAATCTCACGAAAGATCAGGCGGCCTGGTGGAAAAAGCTGTACTACAACGGGCTTGGCGAGTTCATGTACCGGAACGGGATTTCCGTCAGTGAGGAAGAACTGTTTTCCTTCACGGAAAACTCTCTGGTGAAAACCATAGGTCAGGAAACCGGAGTTTCCATGCTGGAGAGAAAGATTTATTCGACCCGTCTTTTCGACGGTCGGGTGATCCATGATCCGGGTACCTATGAGGGATGTCTGATCCCTGTGGGCGGCGGCAAGGATTCCGTCGTGACGATGGTGCTTCTTCGGGATGAAAAAGTGGTAACCTATCATATCAACGAGATTGATTCCGTGATGAAGGTGATCGCTCTGTACGATGCCAAGCAATACGATTACTGTGCCAAAAGAGTGTTGGATAAAAGGATGATCGATCTGAATGCCAAGGGGTATCTGAACGGGCACACACCTTTTTCTGCAATCGTTGCTTTTTCCTCTTTTATTGTGGCGATCATTACCGGAAAAAGGTTTATTCCGTTGTCCAACGAAACCAGTGCCAACGAGTCTACGGTACAGGGGTCCTTCGTGAATCACCAGTATTCCAAAACCTATGAATTCGAGCTTGATTTTACGAATTATATCCGCTCGGTTACCGACAGTGATATATTGTATTTCAGTTTCCTCCGGCCGCTGGCGGAGATTCAGATCGCACGGATATTCTCCCGTCAGACGAAGTATCTGAAAACCTTCCGCAGCTGTAACGTCGGCAGCAAGAAGGGGATATGGTGTGCCGACTGTCCGAAGTGTCTGTTTGTTTATATCATCCTGACACCGTTTTTGCCGGAGGAGCAGCTGGTAAAAATATTCGGTGAAAAATTGTTGGATAAGGAGTCGCTGGACAAGGACTTCCGTGAGTTGATCGGAATTGATGAGAACAAGCCCTTTGAGTGTGTGGGCACACGCAGTGAGGTCGGCGCGGCGATGAAGTACTATGTGGAGAGAGGCGGGCAGTCGCTTCTGACGGACCGGTATCAGTCGGAGATCCTGGCCTGTCAGGACTCTCTGGATGATATGCTGGACAGTTGGGTGAACGACAACCAGGTGCCGCTCACTTACGCGACGAGACTGCAGGAAGCGTTGGAGTGGTAAAGAAAACAGGAGCGTGTGCAACCATGAGTGATGAAATTTGGGAACGGTATCGCGGAAAAAAAATACTCATCTGGGGCTATGGTCGTGAGGGAAAATCCACGGAGAATTTTTTCCGTCGTCACCCGGTGGCAGCCTCTGTTGAAATCTCCGAGGGGAAACCGGATGAGATTGAATATGAAAAGTACGATTTTGTTTTCAAAAGTCCCGGGATCCGGCTGGAGTATCCGGTGAGAGAACAGTTTTCCGAAATGAGGCCGGAGCTGACCTCACAAACGGAGCTCTTCATCGAAGCGTTTCGTGACCGGGTTATCGGGATTACCGGTACGAAGGGAAAAAGCACGACAACGGCGCTTCTCCATCATGTGATGAAAACCTGCTACCCGAAAGGAGCCTGTCTTGTGGGCAATATCGGCGTGCCCTGTCTGGACCTTTTTGATGAGATGGCTTCGGGACAGTCCGTAGCGGTGTTCGAGCTTTCCTGTCATCAGCTGGCCTACGCGAAGGTTTCTCCGCACATCGGGTTATTTTTAAACTTGTATGAAGATCATCTGGATTTTTACGGCGACAGGGCTACTTATTTTCAGGCGAAGCGACATCTGACGGAATATCAGACGGAAGAGGATTTTCTGTATGTCGGAAGGGATGTTCCGGAGTTTACGACGAAGGCGCAGGTCATCCGTGTGACGGATCTTTACCGGGATGGTTCGATGGAAATTCCGGGTGCGCATAACCGGTACAACGCTTCCTTCGTCCGTCATGTTGTGACGGAGCGGTTCGGATTGCAGGGGGAGGATGTGAATCATGCCATCGACAGCTTCACGGGGTTGCCTCACCGGCTTCAGTATATCGGGACGGTAGATGGTGTGAGGTATTACGATGACTCTATCTCTACGATTCCCGAGGCGACGATCCAGGCGGTGGAGAGTGTGCCGGAGGTGGCCACGGTCATCCTCGGAGGGATGGATCGGGAGATCGATTACAGTCCTCTGATCGCGTTTATCCCGGAGAGCCGGCAGGTGAATTTTATCTGTGCCTATGCTTCCGGAAGAAGAATCTATGAGGCAGTCGGTGAGGAAGTCCCGAATATCTGCTACGTGCCGGAGCTGGCCGATGCCGTGCGGGAGGCAAAGCGGATCACTCCGCAGGGAAAAGCCTGTGTGTTGTCCCCGGCCGCAGCGTCGTACGGGTATTTCAAAAACTTTGAGGAGCGTGGCGATCGGTTTGCCGAATTGGTGCGGCAGCAGTGAACAGATAAGGGGGTAAAAAATGAGATTTGTTGATCTGATTCATAATAAGAGGGAGGGAAAAGAGCTTACCGATGAGGAAATCCGACAGATGGTCGGCGATTATGTGGCAGGCTCGATTCCGGATTATCAGATGTCAGCCATGTTGATGGCGATATTTTTCCGCGGAATGAGCGACCGGGAGATGACGACATTGACGCTGGCCATGAGAGATTCGGGAGAATGTGTGGATCTCTCTCCGATCCGTGGGATCAAGGTGGACAAGCATTCCACCGGAGGGGTAGGAGACAAAACGACTCTCATCGTCGGTCCGATCGTAGCGGCCTGCGGGATTCCCGTAGCAAAAATGAGTGGCAGGGGGCTCGGGTTTACCGGCGGAACCGTGGACAAGGAGGAGTCTATCCCGGGATACCGGACGGATCTGGGGGAGGAGGAGTTCTTCCGGGCGGTGAATACTCACGGGATTTCACTGATCGGTCAGTCCGGTGAGCTGGCACCGGCAGATAAACTGCTTTATGCGCTCCGGGATGTGACGGCGACCGTGGAGAGTATCCCGTTGATCGCGTCCTCGATCATGAGTAAAAAACTGGCGGCCGGCGCGGACAAAATCCTTCTGGACGTGACGGCAGGAAACGGTGCGTTTATGAAAAATCCGGAGGAGGCTTCCGAACTGGCTAAATGTATGGTGGCCATCGGCAACGGCGCCGGCAAAGAAACCATTGCGATGATCACGGATATGAACGAGCCTTTGGGTTATGCCATCGGAAACAACCTGGAGGTCATCGAGGTGATCGACGTACTCCGTGGCGGCGGACCGGAGGATCTGAAGGAGGTCAGTTTTGCGCTGGCCGGCATGATGATCGCCATGGGAAGCGGGACGATGTCCTACGAGGAGGGAATTGCGCTGGCGAAGGAGAAAATCGCTGACGGCTCCGCTTATGAAAAATTCAAAGAGCTGGTAGAGAATCAGGGTGGTGATGTTTCCTATATCGAGAACCCCGATCGATTTGAAAAGGCAGGATATTCCTCGGAGATGAAGGCAAAAGAGGAAGGTTATATCAGTTATATCGATACCGAGGGATTCGGGACAGCAGCGGGGATGCTGGGAGCCGGTCGCGCGAAGAAGGACGACAGGCTGGATTTTTCCGCCGGTATCGTTATGAAAAAGAAATACGGTGATTATGTCAGCGAGGGTGAGACGGTTGCTGTTCTGTATGCGTCGGATAAGGATAAGCTGTCGGCGGCGGGTACATTTTTACAGAAAAAATACTCCGTTTCCGCGGATAGACCGGAACCGCTCGTTCGAATTT
>JAFYBS010000165.1 GCA_017540125.1 Eubacterium sp. | reverse complement strand
TGCAGGATGGAGAAAACATCCTGCGTAAATGGTCCAGGTATTTAATGTCAGCAGCACTAGAAATGCTCATAAGGACGAGTATATCAAACGGTCGTTAGCCTGTCAAGAAGTATTTTGGTACCGACAAATACCTGCAAATACCCCTTTACTATTTTGTCCATCCGCAGTATACTATAAGGAGAATTGTCATAAAAAAAGGAGAATGCCATGAATAAAAGAATTCGCAGAAGTCTTTGCCTGATACTCACTTTGGGACTGATCCTTACCGGAAGCCTCGGAGCATCCGACTTCACCGGCACGAAGGTATCCACCGCCAAGACGAAGCTCCGTCTCAGCGCGAAAACACTGAAGCTCACTCCCGGGAAATCGGCAACCATCAAGGTTTCCGGTCTTTCCTGGTGGCAGGATGTGACATGGAAGATTTCCGATAAAAATGTTCTGAAACAAGTGAAAAAAACAGAAAAATCCATTCGTATTCAGGGGAAAAAGGAAGGCACAGCCACCGTCCGTGCCAAGGTAGGAAGGAAATCCCTTACCTGCAAGGTGACGGTACGGGAACCCGGTTCCGGCGGGACAGAATACCAAAGCTTTGATGAGTTTGCGATGGCATTATCTGAACTTCAGAAGACGCATACCGTACAAAGCAGCGCTGCCATCGCCGCCACGGATCCGTTTTTCACGGGACGAATTGTAGTGAAGGGAAAATCCTCTTCGTTGAGCTTTTCGGATACCAATCCGGCTGAAGTTTTGCAAAGTGATGACAATATCTATATCCTTCAGTACGACTCCTCGGCAGCTGCGAAAAACGCCTTTCAGACGATAGCCGGCCGGGACGATATCGAGTGGTCGGAGCCGGATACTTACATCGGGACGGATGATGGATATGCCCCCGATCTACGATCGGGGGAGCCCGCCGGCTTAGAGGCATCAAGGGAATCCGCAAGGATTCCTTCCCCTGATATGAAGTTGGATGCCACTGCTCTTTCCTGGGGTGTTTCCCGGATGAACGCAGACAGCTTCGCGGCGAAAACTGGTAAAAATGAAATCACGGTTGCCGTCATCGATACCGGGGTGTCCTCGCACCCATTTTTATCGGGAAGACTGGTGAGCGGCTATGACTTTGTTAACAACGATTACGATCCGTCCGATGAGCATTATCACGGGACCCATGTTGCCGGGACGATTGTTGACTGTACACCGAACCTGAATGTCAAGATCATGCCCGTCCGTGTCCTGAATGCCAACGGAAGCGGAAGCACCGCTGTCATCGCCTCGGGCATCCGTTACGCCGTGGATCACGGCGCCAAGGTCATCAACATGAGTCTGGGCGGCGGTCACTCCAGCTACACGGACGAATATGTCAAATACGCTGTAAATCACGGTGTCACCGTCGTCGTGGCGGCCGGTAACGAATACAGCAATACGGCATCCTTCTGTCCGGCTCATATCAAGGACGCGGTGGTCGTAGGCGCCATCAATACCTATGAGTACAAAGCGGATTTCTCCAACTACGGAAACAGTCTGGATGTGGTAGCGCCCGGCGTGGATATCGTAAGCTGTGTACCCGGTGGCTCTTATGAGTCCCTGGACGGCACCTCCATGGCCACACCCCATATCGCTGCTGTGGCAGCTATGCTGCTCCTTCACTTCCCGGGGGGAACACCGGCTCAAATTGAAAGCAAGATCAAAAGCTGCTGCAGAGATCTGGGCACCTCCGGCTGGGATACATATTACGGTGCCGGTATCCCCGACCTGAATCGTGTGGACACCACAGAGCCGCTGCCGACCGTGGCACCGACCAAAACACCGACACCGACCAAAACGCCCACCCCGTCCAAGACATCTGCGCCGACCAAAACGCCGGTGACTACACGTACACCGACAACTGCTCCGACACGGACTCCGGTCACATCTTACAATCCATGGCCGACAACAGCTCCGACGGTCCGTCCGACCTGGCCTACCTATACGACAGCACCGATATACACCCCCACTCCGGTCACTACCTATAATCCGTGGCCGACGATGGCTCCCATCACGACTCCGACTCCGGGTGGCGTGATCGGAGATCCAGCCGGTCTGGAATACCGTGTTTTAGGCAACGGAACTGCTCTGATCACCGGCTACAGCGGGGCAGGCGGGTCACTTGTGATTCCGTTCTCCATCGGTGGATACTCCATCTCGGGAATCAGCGATCGTGCCTTCTACGGAAACCAAAACATAACCTCCATACGGATCGACGGATCCCCATGGATCGGCGATAGCGCATTTGCTTCCATGACGAGACTGCAGCAGGTGGAAATCAAGGGTATGGTAACCGGAGTTTCCTCCTCGGCCTTCAGCGGCAGTTCCCTGACGACGTTCAATGTCTACGGAATGTTCTTCCGGGTCGAGCAGAACATCTTCTCGGGATGTACCTCGTTGAAAAATGCCAACGTCTCCGGCATGATCGACCGGAGTGTCATCGCCGCCTTCAACGCCTGTCCGTCGCTGACGAATAAAGTGATCACAGGAATGGTAGGCTACTGATTGGATTGAAAACAACGAACAAAAAGAAGAGCAATGGATTGTCCATATCCACTGCTCTTCTTTTTCATCACATGGCTTATCGCTCCAGCATCCGCCGGAAGAAATCATCGATCTCCTTTACCCACATATTCGGCGGCATGGATTTCAGAAGGTATTTCTCCGGTTTCAACTCCAGTACCTTCATGACACTTTCCTTATCATCTTTGGCTGTCAACATGATGACGGGAGTGTTCTTCGTCACCGGTTCCGAACGGATCATTTCGAGAACCTGAGCCCCGTCCACCACCGGCATCTCGTAGTCGAGCAGGATTAGATCGACCTGATTTTTCAGCAACAGCGTAATGGCATTCATCCCCGAATTCGCCATATACACCTTGTATTTTTCCGAAAGAAGATTCTTGATCATCCGCACCATCGTCGGATCATCATCCACGATCAGAATACTTTTTTCCAGTGCCCCGCGTTCTCCCAGCGACACCACGGATTCCAGTTCCTTGATCAGATCCTTGTTATTTACCGGGCGCTCGAAGCCGGCTTTGATCAGGCTCTCCGGTATCCCCTTCCGAATCTCCTTCAGATCCTCCGGATTCCCGATCAGATAGAAAAATGCTCCCCTGCCGCCCACGGTATCCTTGCAATACGTCAGGACCTTCTGCAAATCCTCATTCAAGTCCTCCACATAAAGGATCCAGATATCCGGTGTCTCTTTCAGCTTATAAATCTCATCCACATCCGGCAGCACACTCACCACGTTAAACTCGGCCTTCTCCAGTGCCCCCACCATGGCATGCACCATAAACCCCTTCTCATCCCCGATCAAAAGTACTTTCCTATCCATAGCAACCCCCTTCACTATTACAGATAATTTATCAGCCCATCTCTATCCAGCTTCATCACCATCTCCTTCACCCTCTCATAACGCTCCTTTTCCGTTTCCGGAATCATATACGCTTCCAGCATCTCCAAAATCGAATCCGCCGCGTCAAAATCAAACGCCTCCACATACTCGCGAATCCCCCGGTAAGCCTCTTCCAAAGAATCCGCCGCTATCTCCTCCCTGTCATCCTCCTCACTGCCCGCTTCCAGCAGTTCCTGCAGCTTCGAAGCCAACAATCGATACTCCGCCAGCAGCCCCGGCGTCATCTCATGTATCTCTTCCCAATTCTCTTCATCACCGCAGCTTTCCAGATGAGCCGCATCTTTCGACAGCTGCATCGCCCCAATCAGTCTCGCCGAGCTCTTCAGCGCATGCACCTTCACGGTATAGTTTTTCACATCCAGTTGGTTGAAATACGTCTCGATCTCATCCGGTCCCGTCCTCGATGCTACCGTGAAATCCCGGATCGCCTCTGTGAGGATTTCCTCCTTCAGACAATTCGCGATCGCTGTCTTATACTCAATCCCGTCGATAGCTGCAAAGGCCTTCAGCATCTCATTCTCAGGCTCACCCGAAGCGCCCGAACCATGAGAATCACCTGTAGCATCGTCACCCCCGATTTCACTATCGATATATCCCTCCTCGCCCGGCCGTCTGACCTTATCCGCCGGCAACAATCCGGCAATGGTATTCTCTAACTTCACGCTGTCAATCGGCTTGGTGAGGTAATCGTTGAATCCCGCCTTGATAAAACGCTCTCTGGCCCCGGAGATGGCGTTCGCCGTCAAGGCCACCACCGGTGTCCCCTCGATACCGGGCAGAGGCAGACCCTTCATCGCCGCCAGCGTCTCAATCCCGTCCATACCGGGCATCCGCTGATCCAGAAAGATCAAATCATAGCGCTTTTGCTTTACCAGTTCGAGGGCTTCCCTTCCGCTCATCGCCGTCTCGATCTGTACTCTGGTCGGCTCCAGCAGTCCCCGTATCACTGTCAGATTCATCTTGGTATCATCTACTATGAGAAGCTTTGCGTCCGGTGCCTGAAATTCCGACTGATACTCCTTCGCGCTCTCGATGGACCGCTCGTACATCTCCGCGAAATCTCCCATCGGTTCCCACGAGATAACCTCCTGTCTGACCGAGAAGGAGAAGGTGGAACCCTCACCGTATACGCTTTCAACCTTCAGTGTCGAATCCATCATATCCAGGAGATTTTTCACAATGCTCATCCCGAGGCCGGTCCCCTCGATGTTTCGGTTTTTATTCTCCTCGATACGCTCAAAAGGAGTGAACAGGGAATCGAGATCCTCTTTCTTTATCCCGATACCGGTATCCGCTATGCTCACATTCAGAAGTATATGCCTGTCATCCTCTTTTTCATAGGAGACCTTCATATCCACTGACCCTTTTTCCGTATACTTTACAGCGTTATTCAGAATATTCAGGATACACTGCTTGACACGTATCTCATCACCGATCAAAAGATGCGGCATCGTCTCGTCCACATCAATCGTGAATTTCAGGTTCTTTTCATCCGCCTTGATAGTGATCATATTTACCAGATCGTTCAGCGCTGAGCTCATCTCATATTCAACGGGAATGATTTCCAGTTTTCCCGCTTCGATCCTCGAGAAATCTAGCAGATCGTTGATGAGACTGACCAGCGTCCGTCCGGAGGTCTTGATATCCGTCGCATATTTGCGGATGGCAGGATCCTTTGATTCCCGCAGGATCATCTCATCCATCCCCAGCACCGCATTGATTGGCGTTCGGATCTCGTGAGAGACATTGGACAAAAAGTTTGACTTAGCCTCACTGGCTCTCTGCGCGACACGCAGGTCCTCCTTCAGCTGCTGTTCCTCCTGAAGCCGCTCGATGTAGTCGATGACCTCATCCACTGTCCGACCCAGGCTCTCGTGGAGCACCTGCACTTCATCCTTTGTTTTCAGTGTCCTGGAGGTAATCTGATTGGCCGCCTCCTTTCTCTGCTCGAGGGAATCGGTGGCAAACTCACTCATCGCCAAAGCCATCCCCGCGATGGGACGTATCGTCCGCCGCTCCAGCAGATAGTGGATCAGCAAAACAATCGGCATAACGATATCCAGAAGAAACAGTATCAGCTTCAGATCAAAAGCCAATCCCTCTCCGTTCAGAACAAATATGTTCGACTCCCCGTCCTCATCGTCGCTGAATGCTCCCAACCTGGTCCTGCTCAAATACCAGTCGGTTCTTTTTTCAAGCTCTTCCGCCCGCTTATCTTTTTCCTTGGCAGGCAAACCATCGGCAGCGTTCGGATCAGGTGGCGGCACGCTTCCTGAACTGTCTCCTGTTTCCGATTGAGGAAGTCCAACGGGACTCTGATCAGTTTCTGAGGAATCCGTCCCTTCCTCCCCGGATGGTTCGGATGTGGCATCCGGTTTCCTCGCCGGCTTAAACATTACCGCTTCCCCGCTGACTGCCGGTCCTCTTGACTCCACAACTTCACCCAGATCAGGAATAAGAGTGTTGACAACAAGAACTGCGAAGAATCCCAGCACGACAGCCTCGAAAACAAGGATTCGTATCAGCTGTTTTCCGAGAGGTCGTTTCGGTGTCTGTTTTAAAAGCTCTTCATACCTGTCATTACGTATATGGTTTTTAAAACGTCCGACCGGATATATCTTTGTGTAGGATTCCGGCAAAAAACGGTATACGATGTAGAGAATCACATATCCGACCAGAATCTGAATACCGATATCGGCCATACCGGCATAATCCACATCACTGAAAATATTTGAGAATTCGCCTTCAGCCACCAGGTGATTGACAAAAAAGAATACCGCGTTCAGCAGGAATCCCGAAACAACACCGCTGATCAGTGTTTTACCGATGGTTTTCAAAAATCCCCGGTTGGCACAAAAATCAACCACATGGATCATCACCAGATGAAAGGTCAACAAAAAGGCATCTCCCGGCGACAGGATGATCGTCGGTATCAGAATAAGTGTATAAGAAAGCATCGCGCTGCGGATGCCATAGAGTCCGTCAACAAAAATAAGCGGAAAGGTATAACAGAAGGCGAGAGCGAGCGACGAGAGAACCCCGCCGGCGCTCTGCCCCCAACCGAAATTCAGATAGGTAAATAAAAGAACCGCCGAGCAGAGAATACATATCGCCTGTATGATATTTGCGCTTCGACTCTTTTTATATAAATCCGGCATATTTATCCTCCTTCGTTAAATATGCTTTTTTTTACGTTTTTTATTTTCATACATCGCCCGGTCTGCTTCCTCAATCAGTTCGTCGAGATTGAAGTCTTCCTCCGGGAAGGCGATCCGGTATCCCGCACTGGCACTCACCAGAAAAGGAAGCTCCAGCGTTTTATTTCTGTTATTCAGCTTTTCCTCAACCAGTCCTATTTTGTTTTCCACCACATCGGACCTTGCCGAACAGAGTACCAAGAATTCATCACCGCCGCGTCGCGTAACGATATCTCCCGCATCCTTCACCTCAAGCAGAACTTCAGCCACCGTCCGGATAGCCACATCTCCCCCCTCGTGTCCGTGCCGGTCGTTGATCTCCTTCAAACCATCCAGATCGAAGAAAACGCAGACCAGAGGCTGTCTTCTTTCAATACAATTCGCGATCAGATCCGCGGAATAACGTTCAAATCCGAAGCGATTGTAAAGCCCGGTCAACTGATCTCTGATATACATATCATCCAGCTGCTCGATAGCCGCATTCATCAGGTTTTTGCGTCGTATCGTCTCGATGGAGCTACCCACCATCAACATCCACTGGCTGAAGCCAAGCGAATACCGGACCGAGGTCGGATTGACCACAACACAGTACCCGAAACAATTGTCCTGATAATGTACCGGAGCATAGATATAAAAATCGGAATCGGACTTGTACTGTTTTTCCTCCTCCGGGAGAATCTGCGATCCGTCATAGTCATTACAGCTAATCTCTTCTTTTCCGTTCCTGGCGACCACTACCCGCACATTCTCGGGGAAGCCTGTCTTTCTCCAGTGCATCTGGGAATAGATGGTATTCTCTCCATTCCATTTATGCTTTGCTTCATTATCCTGATTGATCAGATCGCTGTCCAGGCAGAAGTAAAATCTTTCACAATTCAAACGATCGATATAGTCTTCCAGGCAAATATACAGTTCGGAAAAAAAGTCGCAGTCCGTCAGTCTGGCCATCATCTTGTTCATCGTCCGGGTGACGTTCGCCTCTGTCTCCATTTTTCGAAAATGCTCCGTACGGAACCGTCTTCCCACATACAGGTTGGTGCCTTCACAGCCACAGCTCTCACGGATTTGCAGACTTGTTTTGCACTTCAGGCCGTCACCGAAAGCCGGATCCTCGATCCGTTTGATGATATAATCACAGGCCTCGGCTCCGAGTTCCTCTCTGGGTCTGGATATGGTCGTGATACTGGGGACAAAATCCTTGGAATCATCGATATTGTCAAAGCCGGTGACGATGACCTGATCCGGGACACGTACTCCCAATTCCTCCAGTCGCCGGCACACGCCCATTGCCATCAGATCGTTGGCACAGACGATGGCTTGGGGAAGTCCGTCCGGCAACATCTGAAAATAGTTTACCGCACGAATACCGCTGTCAAACTGATAGTTTCCGGTAAAACAATTGTAATCCGGTGCCTCGAGACCGTGTTCCCGCATAGCGTCGAAATACGCCTTTTTCCGCATATCACTTTCGGCATTCCCCTCCGGTCCGGACACGAAATAAATCCGCTCACATCGATGCGCTGTGATGACATGCTCCATCATCATCCGCTGACTTGCCACATTATCGATCCCGCCAAAATCCACTCCTTCACAGGAGACCTCCAATGTGATTCCGGGCTGTCCGCTCCGGACGATACGTTCTGCCAAGCGATCCACCACACGGGTAGGAATGATCGTCGAAGCCGCCACGATCATCCCGTCAAATTCCTTCAGCTTCGGAAGGTCAAAAATATGAAACTCTCCGATGTCATGTTTCCTTTTATCTCCTGCTCCGCCGGAGCAGTTGAAGGTATAAACATCGTAGCCGTCCAGTTTGGCGCGGTTTCGAATTCCCTTCAAAAGCAATCCCCACGCATTCGGATCCCAGTCGGTGATAAATACGGCTATTTTTTTTCCATTCATATGACGCCTCCATACGGTTGTCCATGCCGCCCCGTTCACACAGTTTCTGTCATAAATACTGCTTCAGCCAGTCCCCTATTTCCTTCCAGTATAAATCTTCCCCTTTAAAATATGCTTCGGCGTGTCTTGCTCCCGGTATCGTCACCATCCGCTTATGCTCCGAACCACAGGCCTGATACAGAGGTTCCATCATCTCATAGGGAACAAACGTGTCCTCATCCCCGTGGATAAACAGCATTGGCAGCTTCGTCTTTTTTACCTGATCGATGGCAGTATGATCATGAAATCCGTAACCATATCTTTTCTTAGAAATCAGCTCACAGATATTCAGGATCGGATGCACCGGCAACCCGTACGCAAACCACATATGATAGCAAAACTCTTTCCAGATCGAAGAGTATCCGCAATCCTCGATCACACATTTCACGTTTTCCGGCAGCTCTTCTCCACTGGTTGCCATCACAGTGGCTCCGCCCATCGATACTCCGTATAAAAATATCCTCGCCTCGGGATCCTGTTCCACAATCTTTCGGATCCATCCGACGATATCCCGTCGTTCCTTAAATGCCATCCCGACATAGGCGCCTTCGCTTCGTCCATGTCCTCTGGCATGTCCGGCAAACACGTTGTGGCCCATATCGAAGAACCGTTTCGCCTGATTGGCGATATCCTGCATCCTGTGATTTTTATAACCGTGACAACAGATGGCATAGGTATGGGAGCCTTCCTTTTTCCGGAAACGACCGATGAGTTTCAATCCATCCTCCGACCTCTGTTCCCAAAACTCTCCCCCTTCCAGCCACTCCACGCTGTCCCGGACATGTTCGTTTACCGACACTCCCTCGATGTCTCCGATGATGTCCCCTGTGATCATAGGGATGTTTCGAACCAGAATCAGATGCACCATAATAAAAGCAATGCTTATCATCAACGCGATAATAACAACTGCTTCAATGATCAGCGCAGGCCACCAGCCCATGATGATAAACCATATCGCCAATCCCAAAAACACAAGGTGAATGATAATCTGCTGTATCACCTTACCTGTTTTGTTCATAGCCCCCTCACCTCCCCGTAAAAAGTGACGCTTATTATTCCGCGCGGATCGGCTCCTTCAATACTGCCAGAAGATAATTCCACATTCTTTTCACACTGGCCACATCCATCGTCTCAGCCGGCGTGTGGATATCACGGATATCCGGCCCGAAGGATACTGCATCGAGTCCGGGTATTTTTTCACAAAAATATCCCCCCTCCAATCCGGCATGGATTGATGTTACCCTGGGCTTATGGCCGAACATTTTTTCATAAACGGATACCATATGCTCACGAAGCGCCGAATCCTTTCGGTATTCCCATCCGGGATAGTCACCCTCTGAACTCGGGGTTCCTCCCAAAGTCCGGATCATCAGCCGAACCCGTCCGATCAGTTCCTCTTTCTCCGACGGCACACTCGACCGGAGACAGAAGCCGATCTTTAATTCTTTTGCTCTGCTTTCGTCCGATGTGAAACCGTCCCGTGATGATTCCGCCTCCATCCGGAGCACGCCCATATTCAGCGAAGTCTGCACCAGTCCCGGCGTGTCAAAGCTCATCCGCTGCACACCGTTCGGAAGCAGTCGAAGTGCCCGTATGATCCGGTCGCTTGACTCCTGCGTCATCACCGAAGTAACTTCCTCTGTCTGCTCGATTTCCTCCATCCGCACCGACACATCGGGATCTGTCAGCCGGAGTTCGTTTTGAAAAATGCTCTGACACTGTCTTACCTTTTCTTCAGCTTCTGCAGAAGGGCCATAGAATACCGCCTCTGCCCGGCCCGGTATCACATTGTCACGGAGTCCTCCCTCTACCCGGACCAGTCGACACGCATCGTCACGAAACAGCTTGCCGAGGACTCTTCCCAACATCACATGTGCATTTCCCCGGCCCTTATCGATCTCATCCCCGGAGTGGCCTCCCTTCAGTCCGTCAATGATAACCCGGCACAGTTTTTCCCCCGGTGTTGATGGCTGATATTCCTGCCATTCCAAAGGAAAGAAACCGGTTACCAATATGCCTCCGGCACAGCCGCAAACAATCTCACCCTCGTTCTCCATATCAATATTCAGGAGATATCTTCCCTTCAGTTTATCGGTATGCTGAAGGCCTGCCGCTCCCAGCATCCCGATCTCCTCATCGACGGTAAAGATCACTTCCAGCGG
>JAFYBS010000164.1 GCA_017540125.1 Eubacterium sp. | reverse complement strand
GCTTGGCTAATATATGATTTAATTATATCAAGAATTATCAAAAATACATTAGGGAAAACGAGGCTGGCGAACGATCTGTTCAGTAAGTTGAGTCTGTAGGGGCCGGTTTCGTCGAAAGGATTAGGGTTGAAGAAGTTTAAGCTATTCATCGAGAATTTTCTGGTTTACGGTCTCGGAGGGATCATCACCAAGCTGATTCCGCTCATCATGGTGCCGATCGTCACAGCGATCATGCCGAACACCTCGTATTTCGGTATCAGCGACCTGACGGATACGATCATCGCGTTCGGAACCGCGCTGGCGATCATGGGAATGGTCGACGCGATGTACCGGATGTTTTTCGAGAAGGAGGAGACCGAGTACCGGAAAGTGGTCTGTTCCACGACTTTGACCTTTACGTTGATTTCGTCCGTGGTGCTATTTTTACTGATGATCCTGTTTCGGGTGCCGATCTCGGCGCTTTTTCTGAAGGATGAAAAATATTCCTACATCGTTTGCCTGGCGGCGGTCACCACGCTGATCTCGTCGACCAACAGTGTGATCGCGGCGCCGACGCGTATGCAGAACAAGCGGAAGGTGTTTCTGATCACCAATGCCATCGGGCCGCTGCTTTCCTACGGGCTGGCCATCCCGCTTTTGCTGGCGGGGTACTATCTGATCGCGCTGCCGCTGGCGGGGATCGTGTCCGCGGCGACGATGGAGGTGACGTTCTACCTGCTGAACCGCGAGTGGTTCCGTCTGAAGCTTTTTGATAAAAATATGTTGAAGCAGCTGCTGGTGATCGCGTTGCCTCTGCTGCCGAATTTTCTGATTTACTGGGTGTTCAATTCCTGTGATAAGGTGATGATCGCCAATATTCTGGATACCGGGGCGACGGGGGTTTACGCGGTCGGCTCGAAGTTGGGGCATGCGTCGCAGCTGATTTATCTGGCTTACGCGGGGGGCTGGCAGTATTTCGCGTTCTCCACGATGAAGGAGGACAATCAGGTCGAGTCCAACTCGAAGATTTTCGAGTATCTGGGGGTGATTTCCTTCGCGGTGACGGCGTTTGTGTGCGCCGGGAGTCACCTGATTTTCGAGCTTCTCTTCGCGGAGCGGTATCTGTCCGGCTATATCGTGGCGCCGTATTTGTTTCTGGCGCCGTTGTTGCAGATGCTGTTTCAGGTGGCGGCGAACCAGTTCCTCGTGGTGAAGAGGACCTGGCCGAACCTGCTGATCCTGTCGGCGGGGGCGGCACTGAATTTCGTGATCAACATGTTCCTGATCCCGGTGCTGGGAATCGAGGGGGCGGCGCTGGCGACGCTGGCGGGCTCCGTGGTTTCGGATATCGTCTGTGTGCTGGTGCTGATCCGGATGAAGCTGATGGTGGTGAGCGGGAAGTTCGTCCTGTGTACGCTGCTGATGGCGGCTTTCATGGTGGCGTGGCGGTTTGTTTTTCCGGACCGGGTGCTCATCGGGACCGGAGTGGCGCTTATCGTGTGTGTGTTGTTCGTGGTGATCTATCGGGAGGATCTGAAGGCGTTCCTGAGGATGATTCGGGGGCGGAAGAAGACTGCCGGAGACGATGCGGACGGAGATCCGGCGGAGACAGAGGAAAAACCGGATGAGGATTTAACGGAAGAATAGAATCAGAATGGGGGAAAATGGAAATGAAGAAGGGTATGAATACCGTGATTTCAGAGGGGTCGCGACTGGGCGAAGGAGTGGAGATCGGTCACAACTGCATCATCGAGGAGGATGTGGAGATCGGGAAAAATACGCGCATCGACAGCAATACGATCATCCGGAAGGGGACGAGGATCGGTGCGGATTCCTTCATCGGGTCGAACTGTATCATCGGAGAATACCAGAACGATTTCATTTTTACAGGAAAAAGAGAGGGATACGAGCTGGTGATCGGGGATCGGTGCCTGATCCGGAGCGGGTCGATCCTGTATTCGAATTCGACCTTCGGGGATGATTTTCAGACCGGGCATCAGGTGACGATCCGGGAGAAAACGAAGATCGGAGATCATGTCAGTGTGGGGACGCTGTCGGATATCCAGGGAAACTGCCGGATTGGGAATTATGTCCGGCTGCACAGCAACGTACACATCGGGCAGTTGTCGGAGATCGATGATTATGTGTGGATTTTCCCGTATGTGGTTTTGACGAACGATCCGACGCCGCCGTCCGAGCATTTTATCGGGGTTCATATCTGTTCCTTTGCGATCGTATCGACGGGGGCAGTGCTGCTGCCCGGGGTCGAGATCGGTCAGGACGCGCTGGTCGGCGCGGGTGCCGTGGTGACTAAGGATGTGGCTGAGTACATGGTGGCTGTGGGGAATCCGGCCAAAGAGGTGTCGGATGTGAGAAAGATCAAAAATAAAAAGACCGGCGAGCCGGCTTACCCCTGGAGGGAGCATTTTGACCGGAACATGCCGTGGGAAGGGAAGGGTTATGATGAGTGGTTGCGGTCCGTATCAAAAGGATGAAAAAACCACTTGCATTTATTCTTCAAGTATGGTAAAATACACAAGTCTGTGAGTTCTACAGACGAGAAAGTGTTTCAGGCCCCATGGTCAAGTGGTTAAGACACCGCCCTTTCACGGCGGTAACACGGGTTCAAATCCCGTTGGGGTCATAAACCGGACCTGAAACAAGCATTTGAAAACGCCAAATGCATGTTTCAGACGGACAGCTGAAGCTGTCCTTGTCCGCTTGAACTTTTCACCTTCGGTGGAAGAGTTCGTAAACACGTTATTTTCCGGGTTTTGTTTTGTAAAACCCGAAAATAACGTGTTTACTATGGCCCGGTGGCTCAGTTGGTTAGAGC
>JAFYBS010000163.1 GCA_017540125.1 Eubacterium sp. | reverse complement strand
GACGGCAACGCTACCTCTGGTGGTTGCGGCCCTAAACGCCGCGGCGAACGATAACTTCGACCTGGGTATGATTTACATGGTGCTCGGTTTGGCCATCGTGCCTCTGATCATCGTATATCTGTGTCTGTCGAAGTACATCATCCGTGGTATCGCACTTGGATCTGTCAAAGGATGACAAACTCTTTATAACAAAAATAAAACCCCATGCAGGATTGCCCTGCGTGGGGTTTTTAATTTATGATGTTTTTAGAGTCTCTCTTCAAACACATCAACCGGTAACGGTTGATCGAAGAAAAACCCCTGTGCCAGGAAACAGCCATATTCCATGAGAAGGTCCACCTGATCCTGAGTCTCCACGCCCTCGACGATACATTCCAATCCCATTTCCTGAGCCATACGGATCAGATATTTCAACATGGTAAAATGTTTGGTGTCCGATTCGTCCACATCCGGAAGAAAGCTTTTGTCTATTTTCAAGACATTCCATGGCAGATCGCGAATCAGGTTCATCGAAGAGTATCCGACACCGAAATCATCCACCGAGGTACTGATTCCGACATTTCGTAATCCGAATACAATCTCCTTCAGGTCGATGAAATCAACGTCTGTTGTGGTCTCGGTTAACTCGATCTCGATGTATTCGTGAGGTATATCATACTTGCTGATGATCTGAAGGATGTCCTCCAGAAGGTGAGAACTCCCCAGATGACGGCGGGACAGATTGACGGATATTTTGACGATATCCTTTCCTTCGTCGAGCCAACGACGGATATCCCGGCAAACATGCTCCAACATATAGAAATCGAGTCGACATACGGCGGTAGTTTGCTCCAGAATCGGGATAAAGGAATCCGGAGGGATGATATCACCGTCGTGTCTCCATCGGCAGAGAGCCTCAGCACCCACCATTTGGTAATTATTTAACTGAATTTTCGGTTGATAATAAACCAAAAATTCTTCGTTTTCCAGAGAAGCAGGAAACAGTGATTCAATCAGTTTTTTATGTTCCTGCATTCGGATCAGACGATCATTATAATAAATCTGAGATCGGGACCGGTCGATTTTCGCCTGGGTGGCAGCGGCGCTGACATTATCCATCACATCGTTGGCGTTTGTGGTGTCAGGCCGGATGAAATAGTAACCGGCATAGGCAGATAAATGGATAGTTTCACCGGTTACTTCATCGTAAACTATGTGAACTCCTTTTATGTGTTTTTCGACCTCAGCCTGATGCTCTTTTTTATAAAGCACGATGAAATTGTCGCCACCGATCCGGCAGACATGCTCACCCTCTCCCAGTTTGGATTGCAGCATCTGAACATATCGGCGCAGAAGCTCGTTTCCCTTTCTCCGGCCGAGCTGTAAGTTGACAGAACTGAACCGTTGCATATTAAAACGGCAGGCGTTATACTCGCCGACTTTGCGGTCACTGATCAGATGGGCAACAGATCGAAGGAAAAACTGGAGATTATAAACTCCCATATCGCGATCGCGAAACATGTACTGTTCCGCCAAATGCATGGTGCGAAATCGTCCCCGAAAAATATGTAGCAGCTTTACAAACGCCTTGATCCGGGCGAATGTTTCATCGTCCCAATCCGGGGAATCCTGATTGGGAGACAGAATAAAATAACCGGATTCCCGACGTCTGTCATGTCAGAAATCGATTGGGATCGGGAATTATCATAGTTCCCTTTGTTGAAAATCACAGAGACACTGCCGCGGTTCATGTTGCGGTCCAACATAGTCTCATAGAAAACATATTCGATATGTGCGATATTGAGAATTCCGCAAAGCTCATCCATGGCTTCGCGGCTTTCCATACTATCGGCATCATGGATGTTTGACATCCGGATGATAAACCGGTTAACCGCATCGGAATAGTTATCTGACATACTGAAAAATACACCTCCCTGTGTACATCAAGAATCCTGAAGAGTCAAATCTCCCTTTTTCACCCATCCGAGTTTTTTGCATCCCATGTTGATCAATGGTGCCAATATAGCAGGAAGAACAAAAGAAATCAGAATCAATCCAACCCAATCCATGGCTGTGATTGCGGATTTAGTACCGGCAGCCACATCGGAAACCCATCCGCTGTAAACACCGATCTGTCCGACAAAACCACAGGTTCCCATTCCGGAGGAAACAGGTGCTCCGTTCATCTGCAAACCGAATACGCAGGTAGCCAGAGGGCCGGTGATAGCCGATGTAAGAATCGGTGCGATCCATATCCGTGGATTTTTGACGATGTTTCCCATCTGAAGCATGGAAGTTCCTACACCCTGTGAAACCAGACCACCCCAGCGATTTTCCGTAAATGACATCACGGCAAATCCGATCATCTGAGCCGAGCAACCGGCCACCGCAGCTCCGCCTGCCAGTCCGGTCAGTCCGAGAGCGGCACAGATAGCTGCCGAAGAGATGGGGAGAGTCAGAGCCATACCGACGATGACGGAAACGAGAATTCCCATCAAAAATGGCTGCAGATCCGTAGCCCACATCACCAGATCTCCGACCCACATAGCAGCGTGACCGAGCGGAGGGGCAATCAAAGCCGAAAGCCCGATGCCGACTCCTACAGTAACCAGAGGAGTTACCAATATATCAATCTTGGTTTCCTTGGAAACCAGCTTTCCGATCTCGGCTGTGATGATAGCAACAAAGAGAACCGCCAGAGGACCGCCGGCACCACCCAAAGCGTTGGAAGAAAAGCCAACGGTTACCAGTGAAAAAAGAACCAGGGGCGGACACTTCAGGGCGTAACCGATGGCAACCGCCATAGCCGGTCCGCTCATCGCCATAGCCAGCCCTCCCACCGTATAATCCGTGCCTCCGACGGAAGCGACCGTAGCGGTCAGAAAACCGATGTTAAACAGTGTACCGATGGTGTTGATGATCGTTCCGATCAACAGGGAACAAAAAAGCCCCTGAGCCATCGCTCCCAGTGCATCAATTCCATAGCGCTTCAGCGAAATTTCGATGTCCTTCTTTTTTAAAAATTCTTTCATTTTTCTTTTCTGCCGGAGAACCGGCACTCAATCAGTGAGTCCTTTCTAAATATATTTATATAAAAATCGTTCTTTACCAGGTCAGAAAAATAGTTTCCTCTCCGGTGGCTTCTTCGATTTGTATATCCTTTGCTTTGAAGTCATTTTTACTGAAGAAATTCTGTGCCTTTTTGTTTTTGGAATAAACGATGACTTCCAGTACACCCATCTCATCCTGCAGCTTGTTCAAAAGAAGGGAACCTATACCACGGTCGCGTTGTCCTTCGGCAACGCTGATAGCCACCATCGCTTCCTCCATCGAACCGGCAAAACCGAGAATTTTTCCGTCCTCTTCATAATAATAAACAGAGGCTAGGCCCATCACACGGAGTACTTCTTTGTAGTTTTTACTCCAGTATTTTTTAGGAACAAAGCTTTGTTCTTTGACATTACTCTGGAGCCAGATTTCCATCATTTCTTCTATCTGTTTTTCTGCTGTTTTTGTTCCCTGTTTAAGTTTTCGAATATTCTTAATATCCGCCTTGGATGAGCCGTTATTTTTCTCCGTCGCTTTTTTCTCCGCAGCCTTTTTCTCAGCGGCAGCTTTCTCTTCCGCAGCCTTTTTCTCAGCGGCAACCTTCTCTTCCGCGGCTTTTTTTTCGGCGGCAGCCTTTTCCTCGGCAGCCTTTTTATCCGCCAGTTTTTTCTCGAGTTTTGTGATTTCCTTCGGATCGCCGATGGTAGCGATTACCTGTGCAACGGCACTGATATCTTTGGTGACATCTTTGCCGGCTTCCAAACGGTGCCCGCCGTTTTTGATTTCAACCAAAGGAATTTCCAGTTTTTTACAGGCAGCACGAAGGGCTTTGATTTCGATATGCTTGTCGGTTGTTCCTGCAGCGATGCCCAGGATCCTGCGTTCCGGTTTCAGATAGCTGTAAATTGCTTCCAGAGGAGTATATACAATGTGAAATACATTTTTCAATCCCATCGCATCTTCCAGCATCGGTCCGATCACGGTTCCGACACTTTTTTCCGCAAATACGACATGGGCATATTCCTCAAATGACACATCCTTCAATCGTTTTGTCAGGGTTTTCACAGCTTGATCGGCATAAGCACCCAGATCATCACCGGATTTCACGCCGTAATCATCGATGGCGATCACTTCATATCCGGCGTAGGAGTAAGCAACCCGTGTATAATAAAGAAGTGGGGAATCCACACTGTATCGGATTCCCGGAAACAAAACCAAAAGTCCGTCTTTCATTATGAAGCCTCCCTTCCCCAAAACTCCAACGTACATTCTACCAAGAAACGGTGGGGGTGTCAAGTTCTAGTCATTCCCCTCTTGCGTTGCCCCTGTAGATATGGTATAATAATTCCTGTCCCAGGAAAAGCCGGAAGGGGGATGCAGAAGCATGTATATCGATCAAACCACCATGTTGTTTATTTGGCTTGGCATCATTATACTGACGCTGATCATCGAGATCATCACGCAGGGGTTGACCACCATATGGTTTTCCATCGGTGCGGCCGTGGCGGCCATCTCAAACAACTGGGAACTGAATCTGTGGATACAGATTGCGATCTTCTGTGTCGTTTCGATTCTGTTTATGATCCTGGCAAGGCCATTTGCCCAGCGGATGATGCGAAGCACCATCAACCCTACCAATCTGGATCAGCTGATGAGAGAAGACGCTCTTGTGATCGAGGATATCGACAGCTCCCGCCAGAGCGGACATGTTCGCCTGCGGGATGTGGAGTGGATCGCCAAAACGGAGGATGACTCGGTGATTCCGGTAGGAGAGACCGTATCCATTGTCCGGATTGAAGGCACCAAGCTGATTGTATCCCGGAAAAGCCAAAGCTGATTTATATCAGAATATATGAAAGGGGGGATATCATGAATTCCGATAGTGTTGCATTACTCGTCGTTATTATCGTCATCATCGTTTTGCTGTTGATTATCCTGACTTCCTGCATTCGTGTCGTTCCGCAGGCTTATGCCTACATCGTAGAGCGGCTCGGTGGATATCAGAGCACTTGGAGTGTAGGACTTCATTTCAAAGTCCCGATCATCGACCGGGTTGCGAACAAGGTTCTTCTGAAAGAGCAGGTCATCGATTTCAAACCGCAACCGGTGATCACCAAGGATAATGTCACCATGCATATCGACACGGTGGTATTTTTCCAGATTACGGATCCGAAACTGTACACCTACGGCGTGGAGTATCCCATCAGTGCCATCGAGAATCTCACGGCCACCACACTGCGAAACATCATCGGTGATCTCGAACTGGATCAGACGCTGACCTCCCGTGAGACCATCAACACCACCATGCGGGCCAACCTCGACGTGGCAACCGATCCTTGGGGGATCAAGGTCAACCGTGTCGAGTTGAAAAATATCATCCCTCCGGCTGAGATCCAGGAAGCCATGGAGAAACAGATGAAGGCGGAGCGTGAGCGACGGGAAGCGATCCTGCGTGCCGAAGGAGAGAAAAAGTCCACAGTGCTTGTGGCAGAGGGTAAAAAGGAATCTGCGATCCTGGAAGCCGAGGCAGAGAAACAGGCAGCGATCCTTCGTGCCGATGCCGTGAAAGAGGCGACGATCCGCGAGGCAGAGGGACGCGCACATGCTATCGAAACAGTGCAGAAAGCGACGGCACAGGGACTGGTATATCTGAACCAGGCCAATCCTTCCGGAGAGGTGCTGACGCTGAAGAGTTTGGAAGCGTTTGAAAAAGCAGCCGATGGTCGCGCTACGAAGATCATCATTCCATCCGAAATCCAGGGTGTTGCCGGTCTGACAACCGCCATCACGGAGTTGGTGAATGGAGTACCGCAGACTCAACCGAAAGCAACGGAGACAAAAGAATAAAAGGAGGACACCGATATGACAGACAAGGAACAGAGAGCCCATGAATTTGCCGTGATGTATGCCGGTTTCGCGCTACAAAAAACAACGGATGTATATGCCAGCAAACCGGGAGAGACTGCGATCGATTATGCTATCTCATCCTACTATGCTGCCAAGGAACGGTTTATGAATGCAAAAACATCCGACAAGTAGGCATCCTTTTTCCGGCAACGGAAAAGCAGTAAATGAAAAGAGTGGGAAAGAAATGAAGTTTAAGTCAATTAAAAGAATTCATGACGGAAAGTTTATCCATCGCTATGACATCACCTACGAGACGGCCTCCGGGCAGGACAAGGTTTACGAGATGATCAGTCGTAACGGAAATATCGACAGTCTCGAAACGTTGCAGGGGGGTCGTGCGGATGCGGTGGTTCTGATGCTGACCGATGCGAAGGATGAGAGAATTCTTCTGAACCGGGAGTTCCGTCTGGCTACCGGGCAGTGGATCTACAACTTCCCCGCCGGCCTGATCGACGGAGATGAGACGCCGCAGGAGGCTGCTTCGCGGGAACTTCGGGAGGAAACCGGACTCTGTCTGGATGCCGTAACGGATGTGATTCCGCTCAGCTACAGTGCGGTCGGTTTTGCCAACGAAACGAATATCTGTGTCGTCGGACATGCCTCCGGAGAAATCCGGCCAAGCGATTCCGAACTGGAGGAAATCGAAGCCGGCTGGTATACAAAAGATGAAGTTCGATCCCTTCTGAAGGATCAGCTTTTTGCCGCGAGAACACAGGCCTACTGTTATCTCTGGTGCAGACAATAATGATACGAAAACCCGACAGCATGTGCTGCCGGGTTTTTTGTGCGAATAGCGAACGCCATGCAGGAAAGCTTGCTTTCCATGCATGGCTGAGCAAACGGTCATCGAGAAAGCTTTGCTTTCGAGATGACAGCGCAAGGACGAGTAGGG
>JAFYBS010000162.1 GCA_017540125.1 Eubacterium sp. | reverse complement strand
TGTACAAAATGTGGTGCGAAGATAATCGGTCAACCACGGTTTTGTAGTAAGTGTGGGAATAAACTGGCCGGTCCGGAGTTGACTTCGGAATCGAAATCTGCCTCACCGGTTTCTGAGACGTCACAGGTTCAAACGGCAGCGTCGGCTCCAAAAACCACGCCGCCACCTGTTCAGAAAATGGTTTCGGATTCTGAAGCGCGTGTAGAGCCGATGACGGAATCTGGATCGATGGCGTCGGAGTCATCACAAGTTCAACCGACGAAAACAGAGAAAAAAGAAACCAACTCCCCGTCCTTAGAAGAACTTCAGATGCTTGGTGAATACAAGAAGTTGCTAGACATCGGAGCGATCACACAGGAGGAGTTTGACGAAAGAAAAAGGCAAATCCTTCGGTAGGGAATGAAAATGCAGTTCCGTTAACAAACGGGGAAAGGAATGAAAAATGAAGAAAACGATTCGATCAATGGTAGTAGTATTGGTAATGCTGTTCCTGGGAATTTGCGTCAATATGACGGATTCACAGGCGGCGGAGGACTGGAACGGGGCTTCTCCGGTGAATGTAAATGAAGAGTTCAATGGGAATGTGACGCAAGGATATTATAAAGAGCAGGACAGATATTCATTTAGTCTTGAAAAGGCAGGTATGATACAAATCCATTTCAGTAATCCATTACAGTCAGATTCGGAAGAATACTGGATTGTTACGCTGGTAAATGGTTCCTATGAAGAGATTCTGGAAACAGAAATATATGGCAATCACGAAAAGACCGATTTTACGAAACTGGGACTTGGCGCCGGCACCTATTATCTGAAAGTGGTGAGCAGTACCGGAAGTAATGCCAAGTCAAAAGATACATACTCCATCAGGATAGACTATACGGAATCGACTGTGTGGGAAAAGGAGTTTAATGAGGATTTTTCATCAGCCAATGAGATTGCGACAAATGAAAAATACTTCGGAACAACAAGGAATGGATATTATAAAGAGAAGGATATCTATTTGTTTTCTTTGAGCAAGCCGGGGGTCGTATCGCTGCTGATCAATAACCCTTTACAACCTGCTAAAGAAGACTATTGGAAAGTATATCTATTTAATGGTGAATATAAAGAAATTAATAGTTGGGAATTGATCGGATCACTTACCACGCATGCTTTAACAAAAATCGGATTGAGTACCGGTACCTATTATGTCAGGATTGAGAGCACGACTGGTTCCAATCCCAGATCAACGGATGTGTATGATTTGACAGTGAGCTATACGGAATCCGATTACTGGGAGAGAGAATTTAACGAAGATTTTGTTTCATCAAATCCCATTGCTCTCGGAACAAAGTATAATGGAACCACACATGCCGGTTATTATAATGAAAAGGATGTATATAGTATAGATATCCCATCAAGAGAAGAATACACGATAAACTTTGAGAATCCCAAGCAGAATTCCACGGATGAGTATTGGATGATGTATCTTTACGATTCAGCATATAATGAGACTGACAAGGTGGAAATAAGCGGAAATAAAACAAGTTCTGTATTAAAAAAAGTTTTGGATGCGGGACGGTATTATATTAAAATCACAAGCACGACCGGAAGTAATGCTCAGTCTGTAGATCCGTACACCATCTATGTAACCTCCAAGGATGTAGCGCCTGCTCCGGATCCAACAACACCACCGGAAACGCCAACGGAAACTACAAATGAAGAAGTAACAACTCTTCAGAACAGCGTAGCCACAATTTCCGGTATTCATGGAGGAAAAAAGAGATTCTCAGTGTATTATAGTTACAGTGCGTTAACGGGTGTCGGATTTGAAATTCAGTTCAAATTAGGGAAAAGAGGAAAATGGTTTAGCAAAAAAACACCTAACATGTCATTAACGGTCACCGGACTGAGATCGAGAAAGAAATACTTTGTTCGAGTGAGACCGTATAAAATGATTGATGGTGTGAACTATTATGGGGGATGGTCTACAACCAGGAGAATTAAGGTGAGATAAAGCAACGGTGATGGATTGAAAGAATGGCTTGCAATGTGTATATGTTCGAATACAGAAAATCCAAGTAATAATCAAAACCCAAATTAAAATGAACAGGAGTGGAGTATGTACGAGAGTTATGCAGAGGTTACGAATCATGCAGTGGGGACCTATATCGCAATTGTTATTATTGTGTATATCATCCAGGGCATCATTTTCGGCATTGCGACATCAAGAATAATTAATAACAAAGGATATGATGAAAATTGGTTTGCTTGGGGTTTCTTTTTTGGTATTATTGCAATGCTTGTTGCAATCGGGAAACCAGAGCGGAGGGTCGAAGTTACGACGTCAGGTCCGGTGTTGGAAAGAAAGGAGTCACAACAAAAAAGAGAGTGGAGGAACGAGACAAAAACATTATGGATTAAGAAGACAAATATGAATGAGCCGATTTTTCCGCGGCGAATCTATTTTTCTATTTCGGAAGATGATACTACTGCAAATCTTCAGGTGATTTCAACAAAGCATCCAGGTGCGGTTAAGGGTGTTTTGTCGATGATAGATCAGTTTGGGGATTCAGTATTGAGTAGGGAATGTGTGTTTTCAGAATTTGTTCGTAAAACAGGAAACAACTTTTTGAGTGAAGCAATAAAAATTGAATGGACCGATCGGATTAAGGAGTCTGAAATACAGACTTTCGAAACAGACTTCTGTGTGAAGAAGTATATCTGGAAAGATGAAGTGATCCCGAATGAACCATTGTCAGATGAGCTTGTTCTGATAGAAGAGAATAATACAACAATAATGGATCGGATAATCGATGATGCAGAGCATATGAGCTCGGCGATGGAGATATATAAGTATCTTCTTGAATATAATGCTTTTCTCGAGTCCTCACTGTATGACGAGGAGATGATTAAGAAGATACGTGCCAATGCTACTATTGAGCGGGAGTATGGCAATACAAAGAATGATGTTATGGTTATTCTCAGGAATTATGCTGAGCAGGTAAAAAGTAACGAGAATACGAAGAATTATGTAGAAACACCGATTGTCTCGTCGGAAGTTCAGCCGCTAAATAATCAGAGAAGCGCTGAAGTGCAAGTACAACAAAAACAAGAAACAAACAATAATCATGGAACAAAGATTGAAATGACAACTCAAAAAACGGAATCGAAACAGCCGACTTTGGAAGAATTGCAAATCTTGTACGAGTACAAAAAACTCTTAGATTCCGGTGTAATCAATCAAGATGAATTTGATGCACGTAAAAAACAGATTTTAGGATAGGCCTAATATCGGAAGGAAGGAGATAAGAGTGAAAAGAGTATCTTCATTTGAGTTCGGGGAGCAAGGGTGATTCATATGATACGGATCCTTATGAAGGATACCATTAATTTCTGTTTCCTCGATACAATGATGGTGAGCCTGTTGATTGTTTAGAGGATTTATTTAAGGTGCAAAGTCAGATTAGAGTGATATATAGGCATGAATTGAACGGAGAAATTGTGGAAGAAATTGATGAGAAATATGATTTTGACTTAAGTGAGCTTCAATAATTATTTCATGTTTAAGAAAGACGATGCGATATGTTATACACCTTATCCACCAAAATGCTGTTACACGTCCTATTTATCGCACGAGTGTCGGAATTTTCCCGCCCAATGGCTCTTGACAGCCCTTTCTGAGAAGGGTACAATATAATTGCTGAAGATACTTCTTCTATCTGAATCATTCAAAGTAGTGATTCTGAAAAGAAGGGAGGAGTATCTATGGAAAAAGAAGAAGAAATAGAAAAGGTATCGTGGCATCAAGGGTTTTGCTCCGGGCTGGAGCTTGAGCTTCGTGAGTACAAGGATGTTCTTGAATTTGATACAGAGCACGAGTTGAGCCGTAGACCGCTACGAATGGATTTGCTGGTCATCCGCCGGAAGGATTCACGGGCAATCGAGAATCCAATCGGCGCATTTTTCCGGGGGCACAATATCATCGAGTATAAGTCACCGGATGATGGACTTGACATTGATGATTTCTACAAGGTGATTGGGTATGCGGGAATCTACAAGAGTCTGGGAAAGCATGTGAATGAAATCCCTGCTGAGGATATGACAATATCGATCTTCCGGCATCGATATCCGAGAAAACTGATACAGATGTTGAAAGAGGCTGGGGCTGATATCGTATATGAGGCACCGGGGATATACCGAATTGATGGGATTTTTTACATCCCAATCCGAATCATCGTAACGAGACAGCTTGGGGCGGAATATGCAGTGCTCCGAATTCTGGCGAAGGGGATAACGTCGAAAGATATCCGGAGCTTCAATACACAGATGGATTTTCTCAGGGGAAAAGATGATCAGGAGAACATAAAAGCGGTGTTGGAGGTGTCTACGGCTGTGAACGAAGAAGCCTTTCACCGGGCAAGGGAGGTTAGTGATATGGGACCAGGAATATATAATCTATTTAGGGAAGATATCGAAAAAAGTAAATATGAAGGCGAGACAAAAGGCCGAAAAGAAGAAAGGGAATTCATCCTGAAGGATATGGTTTCCCTCGGGATGATTACCCAGGACCAAGCGGATGCCTATCGGAACGGCCGGCTGGAGGAACGGACATATGAAAAGAATTAATTTGAGTTTTTGGTTTTATCATTATTGCTGATGTTTATCGTGGTTTGTTGGTTAAGTCATCAATGTGACGTTCAATGAATGTCAAGCTGGGAAAACACGAAAGGAGAATTATGATTACCATGAAGAAAATGTTCGATACGGTGGGACGAATCCTTATTCTTTGCTTGCTTGTTGCACTTCCCTGTACGATAACGGAAGGAAAAACAAAGAATCAGTTAGCATGTGAAGCCTACATGAAGGGATTGGAAGATGGAACAATTAAATATGAAGAGTATAATGAATACGGATTGTTCGACTTGAATTCCGATGGGATAAAAGAATTGGTTTCATATGGAGAAGTTGATTTTACTGCGTGGACAAATGTGAACGGAACACTAAAACAATTCTTTTGCGATGAAGATGCGGGAGTGCTAAGTAATGTTTGGTATGACAATAGTAATAAATGGATTTGGACTTTTGGAGAGGGTGATGGAGGGTACTATCACGGATTCGAAGTAAGTGATGGGAAGCTTGTCGAGAAGGAGTGCTACTATTCTTATGGAAGTGATGATGGAATAGTATACGGAAAACGAATCAATGGGGAAAAACAGAGTATTACGGAAGAAGAGTATGAAAAAGCAGCGGATACCATCCGAAAATACAGCATTGTTTCCACCAAGAGCTTATCAAAAGCCGAATTAATCCTGAGTCTCCAGAAGGAGGCAGGATCAGAACCCGGTCAAACCCAAAAACAGAAAAACAAATCTCTGGATTTGCTGTACAAAAATCTGGTTGAAGACCGGCTTGTGTGTAGTTCGCACGTGTATTACAAGTTTGCTGATATAACGTTTGACGGTCTTCATGAAGCACTGATTGAGCATCATCCGTTGGAGGGTGGAAGCGGACGAATTTTTGAAATCTTCACTTGTCAGGGCGGAGAGATAAAAACCATGCTTAAGACGGATGAATATGGCTTAAATGAAATAGAGGTATACAAAAAAAGCAAGGGATTTGTCATGGGGTGTGCCGGACATGGAGCGGAGAGTTACTGGTATTATAAAAAGAACGGAATGACGTATAGTCTGGTGGCGACAAAGGGAAGACAAAACATCGGTGGTGATTTGGGAGATCCCGGTCCATGGGGATACGAAAACGGAAAAGGGGAAAAAATCAGTAAATCCAAGTTTGTATCATTAACAAAACCTATTACAAAAGGTAAGAAACGAAAACTGGATCTGGGAAAGTGGACATATGTAAGTGGCACAGACTAATTATACATCTCAATCCGAATCATCGTAACAAGGCAACTGGGGACGGAATATGCGGTGCTTCGAATCCAGGCGAACGGAGTGAAAGAAGGCCGGGATTTCGTCCTGAAGGATATGGTTTCCCTCGGGATGATTACCCAGGTCAGGCGGATGCCTATCGGAACAGCCGATTGGTGGAACGGACATATGAAAAAGATTAATTTGAGAATTGAGGGATACGTATGAAAGGAATCGAAAATACTGTTATCGTCGGAGCTGTGGTTTTGTTTGCGAGCATTATTCTGTCTGCTTCTACATCATCTGCCAAGGGGGCAAGTCTTGTTGAATTGTCGGAAGGTAAGACATATTCTTCGTATGATATAACAGGCGATGGAAAGAATGATACCATTCGGACAAAGTGTACAAAAAACTATATGGATGATTCAGAGACAGAGTTTATCATCACAATCAATGATTCCGATAAGGTTACTGCAAAAGGATACAAGGATGTACATATCTATGTCTTTTCCTGTGCCGGTAAGTCCGCCTTGGTATATGAGGCTGTTGCAGGTACTGCGTCATACAGTCCATGCATCATCAATTACGATGGCGGAGCGTATACAGAGACTGATGTTTGGTGGGACGGAGGGTGGACTGCCGGATTCAACGCTGGAGAGGATTGTCTGTGCGTAGACGCTTGCGTGAAGGGTTCCTGGTGGCTTAAATCCTTTGAAGAGCTGAGTGGTGTTCCGTTTTTTGTTGAATCAAAATATGTATTCGAGGGAAATAATCTTGTAAAGAAAACAGATTTTCTTGACCTGAGCAAACCGGAAGTATATTCCATCAAAGATGATACGGTGATTACCGGACAAACGTTGGAAACCGCGACAGAGGAAGATGGATTTACACTGGAGAAACACAGCAACTTTACAATCACTCAGGTGTATAGTAACGATGAGGGGTATTTTTACAAAGTAGAACAAAACGGAAACATCGGATGGGTTAAGGATTCGAGTGACTATCATTTTTATTATGAGATAAAAAAAGCGAATACAAAATCGGGGAAGTACCAGGTAGTCTCCAGTGCAAAGGAGATTGGAAAGTCATTTGGGAAGCTCCGAAAAAAATACGGATGGAAAGCCGGTGACGGAAAGTTTTCGCGTCTTGCCTGGTGTACATTCAAGCATCCGAAAAAAAATATTGAGTATACTTTTCAAGGGAAGGGTGCCGGATCAGAGAAGCAATACATGACCGATTCGTGTAAATGTATTTGCGTGAGTGGCAAGGCGAAGGACCTGATTAAGGGATTGGATGGCGAGACATCTGTCGAGTCGTTGGTTAAGTATTTCGATTCCAGAGGGAGTTCTGCTACATGGCAGATGGGCGGACAATCAGGAGATCAGGCATTTATTTCGTTCCAAGGAAAGAATGGTCGAAGGTACTCTCTTGGTATTGTTGTAAATGGAGATGATAATCCGGTTGTGTATCCTGATTATTATTGTGAAATCCGATCTTGAATTAATAAAAGTGGCGGCTTGGCCGCCACTTTTTTAATAATTCTCCTAAAAAATCAAAATTCCTCTTGACAAGTTAGCCCTTCCTAACTATAATGATATATGGTTAGCAGAAGCTAACTCTTTTTTAGGCTGCTCTGTTAGCGGCAGCTAACTACCTGGGAAGAAGGAGGTGGAGTATGATGCCACTCGTGTATGCAGAGAAGGATAAACCGCTCAGCATCCGAAAAATCGGCGGAAATCCCGAGACTAAAAAACATCTTGCGGATCTGGGGTTTACGGTCGGCAGTGAGGTTTGCGTAGTAAACCGGTTAGGCGGAAACCTGATCGTCAAGGTGAAGGAAAGCCGTGTGGCCGTCAGCAATGAACTGGCCGGAAAGATCATGATTTAGGAGGAAATAACGATGAAAACACTGCGAGATGTAAAGGTCGGAGAAACCGTTACCGTGGTCAAACTTCACGGAGAAGGTGCTGTCAAACGACGGATCATGGACATGGGAATCACCAAAAACACACAGGTTTATGTGCGTAAAGTGGCACCGCTGGGAGACCCTGTGGAGGTAACTGTCCGGAATTACGAACTGACTATCCGCAAAGCAGATGCGGAAATGATTGAAATACAGTAGAAAAATGAGGAGGAAATAGGAGCATGAGAATTGCACTTGCAGGTAACCCGAACTGCGGAAAAACAACGCTGTTCAACGCCCTCACAGGTTCCAACCAGTTTGTCGGCAACTGGCCAGGCGTAACGGTTGAGAAGAAAGAGGGAAAACTGAAAAAACATGAGGACATAACCATCATGGATCTTCCCGGAATCTATTCATTATCACCATATACACTGGAAGAGGTTGTCGCCAGAAACTACCTGATCAACGAACGACCGGATGCGATCCTGAACATCATCGACGGAACAAACCTGGAGAGAAACCTGTATCTCACAACACAGCTTGTCGAGCTGGGGATACCGGTGGTTGTTGCCGTCAACATGATGGATATCGTCAGAAAAAACAAAGATGAGATCAAA
The DNA here is from genome assembly GCA_017540125.1 of Eubacterium sp. Taxonomy (GTDB): domain Bacteria; phylum Bacillota; class Clostridia; order Lachnospirales; family Lachnospiraceae; genus Eubacterium_F. Next base: position 33,733 of record JAFYBS010000162.1, on the reverse strand, counting down.
GTCGATGAATTGTCCCGCCAGCTGGGATGCAGTGTTGTTGTCATATCCGCGCTGAAGGGTGAGGGTGTCATGGAAGCGGCGGAGAGCGCTATCCAAGCGGCGAAAGGAACGAAAACCATTCCGCTTCATACCTTCTCAGGCCCCGTGGAACATGCTATCGCCCATATCGAAGAAGCCGTCGTACATGATATGCCGGAAGAGCGGCAGAGATGGTATGCGATCAAGATTTTTGAGCGGGACGAAAAAGTCCTCGAACAGATGAACATCCCGGAGGATACCCTGGCGCATATCGAAAAAGATATCGTTTCAGCGGAAACAGAGCTGGATGACGATGCGGAAAGCATCATTACCAACGAGCGTTATATCCACATCTCTGAGGTGATCCGTTCCTGTTATAAAAAGAAAAATGAGGGATCTCAGACAACATCCGACAAAATCGACAAAGTCGTTACCAACCGGTTTTTAGGGCTTCCGATCTTTGCCGCCGTGATGTTTCTCGTTTACTGGATCGCCATGGTAGGTGTCGGTGCACCGGCTACAGACTGGGCGAACGACGGACTTTTCGGTGACGGATTCCACCTGTTCGGTATGGACGGAGGATACGAAGAATTAGCAGAAGAATACGCCGATGCATCTGCCATCGTGGATGGTTATGACGCCTATGTGGAGGAAAACGGTTCTGCTCCTACCGGTGATTTCACTTACACCGTAGAAGATGAAGAAACACTGGAAGTAACAGAAGAAACAGCCAGCCTCGCGGATTACGAAGAAGCTTCCAAAACTCTGGCTGAAATCGGCGAAGAACCGGATCCTGCGGATTACGGTACCTGGATTCCCGGTATTCCCGCACTCGTGGAGCAGGGATTGGATTCGGCCGGTGCCGCTGAATGGCTGAAAGGCCTGATCCTAAACGGTATCGTAGCCGGTGTCGGTGCCGTGTTGGGCTTCGTTCCACAGATGCTGATCCTGTTCCTGATGCTGGCCTTCCTGGAAGCCTGCGGATATATGGCCCGTATCGCCTTTGTATTGGATCGTATCTTCCGGCGGTTCGGGCTCTCCGGAAAATCCTTCATCCCCATGCTGATCGGTGTAGGTTGTGGCGTTCCCGGAGTTATGGCAAGCAGAACCATTGAAAATGAACGGGACCGTCGTATGACGATCATGACGACCACCTTCATCCCCTGCGGGGCCAAGGTTCCCTTTATCGCGATGATTGCCGGTGCGATCTTCGGCGGTTCGGCCTGGATATCAACCTCCGCATACTTCATCGGTATGGCTGCCATCGTTATTTCCGGTGTTATGCTGAAAAAGACAAAGATGTTTGCAGGCGATCCCGCTCCGTTCGTCATGGAGCTTCCCGCCTATCACTTGCCGACAATAGGAAATGTTCTCCGGTCGATGTGGGAACGCGGATGGTCCTTTATCAAAAAAGCAGGAACCATCATCCTTCTGTCGACAATTCTCGTATGGTTTACCAGCTACTTCGGCTTTACGGATGACGGATTCCGCATGCTTGCGGAGGATGAGCTTGAATTCTCCATCCTGGCCAAAATCGGTGGTGCGATCGAATGGATCTTCGCTCCTCTCGGCTGGGGGAACTGGCAGGCAACCGTGGCATCCATCACGGGACTGGTGGCGAAGGAAAACATCGTCGGCACTATGGGAATCCTGTACGGCGGTGGAGATCTGACGGCATGGCAGTCGATAGCAGCCGCTTTTACCGGCATCACCGGATTCTCCTTCCTGGTCTTCAATCTCCTCTGTGCTCCGTGCTTTGCGGCGATCGGTGCGATCAAACGAGAGATGAACAACGGAAAATGGACGTGCTTTGCCATCATTTACCAGTGCGGATTTGCTTATGTGATTGCACTGATGATCACACAGTTCGGTGGTATCTTTACCGGAAACATCAACGTGATTGGATTGATTTTCGCCATAGCTGCACTGTTGATCATCCTCTATATGCTGTTTGTAAAAAAATATAAAGAATCCAACAAACTGCAGGTACAGACTTCCGTCAGATAATAATAAGAAGAAACAGGGATAAATAATCTCTGAGGGAGCCGTTTTTTGCTCCGGAATGTGAGGAAACGATGGAATGGATCGTGGAAAATCTCGGCACCATCCTGATTACAGCTTTGCTCATTTTAATCGTAACCGGGATCGTGCTCGGAATCATAAAGAACAAAAAAAACGGACGTTCCTCCTGTGGTGGGAATTGCGCACATTGTAATATGTGCGCTTCCTGCCGGACGAAGAAACTATGAGAAAATCGCCGATTGTTCGGCGGTTTTCTTTTTTTATGCCCGTAAAAGCCTTGAAAAACGGGCTTGGTTTAGGTTCACTTTAGAATTCTATGGTATCCTTTCCTCATCAGTATATATGGGAAAGGATGTGATCCACATGAAAAAGAGAAAGATTGCAGTAATTTATTTGAGTTTGGCGATATGTGCCGGAGCAGCTATGTCGCTCACCGGTTGCGGATCCGAAGATGATCAGAGACCGCAGGGACCGCCACCGGGCGTTGCCAGTGGGGGTGCGGCCGGATTCCCCGGAAAGCCGCCGAGCGGAGAAAAGCCGGATGGGACGCCGCCGGCAGATTTTGATCCGGAAAACTTCCAGCCGCCGGAGGGAGACTTCCAGCCACCGGAAGGGGATTTCCAGCCGCCGGAGGGAGACTTTCAACCGCCCAATAACGAAAACTCGTAATGACAGTGGTGGCAAAGGTTTTGCCACCTTTACTGTTTTTCCGATTTCAACCCCACCGTTATTCTTTTTTTGAATTAGGGGTTGACAAATCCAAATACCTTTGATAAAATATAATTGGTTCAAAGATAAATAGAGTGGGAGGGTTAACAATGAAACACGATTATCATGAGATGATGAAACTCGAAAACCAGCTGTGCTTTCCGCTTTACGCGGCGGCGAGGCGTGTCACCGGTTATTACACGCCCTATCTCAAGCCACTGGGACTCACGTACACACAGTACATCGTTTTTCTGGTACTGTGGGAAAAAGATGGGATACCGGTCGGAGAGATTTGCGAAAAGCTGATGCTCGATAACGGAACCATTACACCTCTTCTGAAAAAGATGCAGACGTCAGGATATATCGAGCGAAAGAGAAGTGATGAGGATGATCGTGTGGTAGCCATCTCCCTGACAAAGAAGGGAAGAGAGCTTCAGGAGCAGGCAAAAGAGATCCCGGGATGTGTGGCGGCCTGTTCAAGCTTCCCTCAGGAGAAGGCGAAGCAACTGTATGAGCTTCTGTATGAGCTTTTGGAGACCGGTAAGGCGGATAAGGCCGGCAAAAGAAAGGAGAATTGACCTATGGCAAATGTTTATGATTTCACAGTTAAGGACAGAAAAGGAAATGAAGTTTCGCTTTCCGATTACAGGGGGAAGGTACTTCTGATCGTCAACACGGCGACCGGTTGCGGATTCACTCCTCACTACGATCCGTTGGAGGCAATGTACAAAGAGCTGAGAGACCGGGACTTTGAGATTCTCGATTTTCCCTGTAACCAGTTTGCGAATCAGGCCCCGGGGAGTGAGGACGAGATCCATGAGTTTTGCACGATGAAATTCGGGACGGAGTTTCCGCAGTTTGCAAAGATCGATGTGAACGGAGATACAGCCGATCCGTTGTTTGCTTATCTCGCTACGGAGAAGCCTTTTGAAGGCTTTGGGAAGGGACTGAAAAGTGCGGCGTTGAATACGTTTGCCAAGAAAAATAATAAGACGTTCGGAGATAAAGCATATATCAAGTGGAACTTTACGAAATTTCTGATTGACAGGGAAGGAAATGTCATATCCCGTTTCGAGCCGACAGTCGATATGGATGACGTGAAAAAAGCAGTGGAAAACGCACTGTGATGAAGGAGTACAGATATGTATGATATGATTATTATAGGTGCGGGGACAGCGGGACTGACTGCCGGAATTTACGGTTGCCGTGCCGGAAAAAAAGTACTGATACTCGAGCAGACGACGTATGGCGGACAGATCATCAATACGCCCGATATAGAGAACTATCCGGGGATGGCGCATGTGTCCGGTTTTCAGTTCGCGCAGGGACTGTATGAGCAGGCAATAGGACTTGGAGCAGAGTATAAACCCGAAAAAGTCCTGTCGGTTACGGACGGAGACACAAAGCAGGTGAAAACATCGGAAAACGAGTACGAGTGTAAGGCGTTGATCATCGCAACCGGAGCGAAGAACCGTCCGCTCGGACTGGAAAGAGAGCAGGAGATGGTCGGTGCGGGCGTATCGTATTGCGCGACCTGCGACGGCGCATTTTTCAGAAAAAAAGATGTGGCCGTCATCGGTGGCGGGAACACGGCTTTGGAGGACGCGGCATTTTTATCGAACTACTGCAACCGGGTCTATATCATCCATCGCCGGGATCAGTTTCGCGGTGACGAAAAGGATGTGGCGGTGCTTCGCGAAAAGGAGAATGTGAGCTTCGTTCTCGATTCGGTGGCGACAGAGATCCTCGGGGAGGATATGGTCACGGGACTCCGTGTGAAAAATGTCAAGACCGACGAAATAACCGATTTACAGGTAAGCGGAATTTTTATCGCGATCGGGCAGATGCCGGATAATCAGATTTTTACCGATGTGGTCAGTCTTGACGATCAGGGTTATATCATCGCGGATGAGACCTGTGAGACCGGGACGCCGGGTATCTATGCCGCGGGCGACTGCCGGACCAAAGGAGTTCGTCAGTTGACGACGGCAGCGGCGGACGGCGCGGTCGCGGCGCTTGCGGCGGCGAAGGTTTAGGCGAAGTATCAGGCGTATAAAAAAGGATTGCACATGCACATGAAAAATGATATGATGTCAGAGAGCCCGTAGTATGACGGAAAACACAGAGCAAAGGCATCCGGCATCAACAGCGGGCAAAGCAAAATCATGTGAGAGGATGCATCGGGAATGAAGAAAAGGACGCATTGGATCATAATAGGGGTGTTGGGAATTTCACTCCTGGTTCTGGGTACGGTGGTATGGATGAATCCGACGGAAGCCGGAGAGCAGGTGTCGTCTCAGGTAAAGGCGGATACAGACGGGAATACATTGACCGGTCATGCTTCGGTGAACCCATCCGATGATTTTGATAGAGAGTCGGCAGAATTCTCCGTGGTATCGGCCTCCGGATCTGCATCAACGATGTTATCCGCAGCGGCTGCCGCCAGCGGCCAGGCGGTAAAAACCGATTGGAAGCCGCCGAAGATCAAAGGCTTTGTCGGAAAGAACAGCTATAATCAGGGAATCCCTTATATGGTTGTGTATTCGAACGACAGGCATTATGATTATTTCAAATATGTCAGGGCGAAGGACAACAAGGACAGACATCCGAAGCTTACGGTGGATACAAGCAAGGTGAATTTCAACAAGCCCGGCATCTACAAAATTCGATATCGCGCGGAGGATAAGGCGGGCAATGTATCTCATAAAAAAGCCCGGATCGAAGTCCGTGTGTACAGCGAAATGGATCGGCTGGCAGATGATATTCTCAGTCGTATCACGCAGAAAAACTGGTCGAAGTTCAAAAAAGCGACAGCCATATATGACTATACCAGGAGAATCATCAATTACGTCAATACATCGGACAAAAGCGACTGGCAGAAGGAGGCTGTCAAGGCAATGACCTTCGGCACCGGGGATTGTTTTACCTACTATTCCCTGGCGAGAGCGCTGCTTACCCGTGTCGGAATCCCGAATATCGAAGTGACCAGATATCGTGGTGAGGGACATCACTGGTGGAATATGGTTTATGTCCGGGGCGGATGGTACCACTACGATTGCTTCCCGCGAATGGCGGGCGACCGGTACTGTATGATCACGGATGATCAGCTGAAGGAGTACTCCCGAACGCACGGGAACAAATACATATGGAATTATAAAGCTCTCCCGAAATCTGCAAAGAAGATCATCACGCAGATCCACCGGTAGAGAGGTGATTGTTTCACAGCAAAGGATCAACGGTGGGATTTCAAAAAAAGGAGGATACCATCATGAAACCAATCGAAATAACAAGTGAAAACTTCGACGAAGAAGTATTGAAGAGCGACAAGCCTGTACTGCTCGATTTCTGGGCATCCTGGTGCGGTCCGTGCCGGATGCTCTCACCGATCGTGGATCAGGTGGCAGAAGAGAAGGATGATATCAAGGTCGGAAAGGTAAATGTCGATGAAAACGAGGAACTGGCCATGAAGTTCAAAACCATGTCGATCCCTACTTTGATCGTCATCAAAAACGGCGAGGAGGCAAAACGTTCGGTGGGTGTGATCTCCAAGTCGGAGATTCTGGAGCTGGTACAGTGATGGGACACGGAAAAGCGACCGGAGGGAGTGCTTTATGAACTATCGCGAAGATAAACACGGTGAACCGATTTCTCTTCTGGGCTTTGGCTGTATGCGTTTCACAAAAAAAGGAAACAGCATCGATCTCGACAAGGCTGAGTCTGAGCTTCGCGCTGCCATCGATGCAGGCGTAAACTATCTCGATACGGCATATATTTATCCCGGCAGTGAGGCGGCTCTCGGTGAGATCCTGTCCCGTTCCGGTCTTCGCGACAAGGTAAATATCGCGACAAAGCTACCCGGGTATATGATAAAAAGTACGAAGTCTATTGAGAAACATTTTCAGGAGCAGCTGACCAGACTGAGGACAGACCACATCGACTACTATTTGATGCATATGCTCACGGATCTGCAGAGCTGGGAGAAGCTGTGTGAACTCGGGATCAAGGATTGGATTGATGAAAAAAAGAAATCCGGTGCCATCCGAAATATAGGGTTTTCATTCCACGGGAACTCCGATCGGTTTATCCGGATACTGGATGCGTATGACTGGGAGTTCTGTCAGATACAATATAACTATCTGGACGAGACAACGCAGGCCGGAGTGAAGGGGCTGAAGGCAGCCGCCCAAAAAGGCATCCCCGTTATTATTATGGAGCCTCTGCGCGGCGGGAAGCTTGTTAACATGCTTCCCGAAAAAGCAAAAGAAGTAATCGATAACGATCCCAAAAAACGAACGCCCGCGGAGCTGGCTCTCCGCTGGCTGTGGAACCAGCCGGAGGTCACATGTGTTCTCTCGGGCATGAATTCCATAGAGATGGTCAAGGAGAACTGCCGTATCGCGTCGGAGGTCCGGGAAGGGGAGTTTACAGAGGAAGACTTCGCTATGATAAGTCGCATCCGCGAGATTATCCGCGAGACGACGAAGGTCGGATGTACGGCATGTGGCTATTGTATGCCCTGTCCGCAGGGAGTTGATATCCCGGCTGCGTTCCGTTATTATAACGAAACCATGATCAGCGGAAAGAAAAGCGCACGCTTCGAGTACGCGCAATCTGTCGGTATCCGAAAAGAAAAGTCGTTTCCGACGCAGTGTGTCGGATGTGGCAAGTGTGAAAGTCACTGCCCGCAGAGCATCCCGATCATTCAGGAGCTCAAAAATGCGAATAAAGCGCTCCGCCCATGGTACTACAGAATCGGCACGGCAGTTGCAAGCCGATTTATGTTGAATTAGGAAAAGCCTTGAAAAGCCTTGCGAAAGCAAGGCTTTTCTGTTACAATGGACTTGATTTGTTGACGGATGTTTGTGCAAAGCCCAAACATCCATGATCCGACACGCATGCTGGAGGCATGCGTGCGGTGCCTCGCAACAAGTGCTCGGCAGGAGGGGGAAAGATGGTTAAATGGATAAAGAAAAGCGAAGGAGAGGTTAAACCGCAGAACTTCCGCACGCTCCGGTGTTTGCTGATCGCAGTCGGTTTATTTTTATTGGGGATCGGAATGAGCATACAGCCGGAGGCACAGGCAAAGGCGAAGTATTACAAGATTCAGGGGAAGTGGGTCGGCTTCGAGAAGAATACCGGGCGGCTGACCTGGTCGGCGGGGATAAATTACATCCCGAAGAAAATCGCCGGAAAAACGGTTAAAATCCTCGGGAAATGGAGCTATAACAAGAATAAAAATATCAAGGATATCACCGTTCCTTCCTCTGTGAAAAAGATCGAAAAAGGTGCTTTCTACGGCTGCCCGAACCTGAAGAGGATCGTGCTTCCGAAAAACGTCAGCCTCGGAGATATCGAGAAAAACAGGACGTTCTGGGACAGCAATCATCTCGAGACCGTGGTAAACAATCCGGATGAAAAATGGAAAGCCCGGATGGAGACCTTTTATGAGACGTTGACGTATCTGCAGACACAGGATCCGCAGTCCTATGTGAAAAATGTCCGCAGCTTTAAAAACCAGTGGATCGTCGGCACGGACGGGAAGCACATTGATTACACCGATGAGGCGTGGGCTGTGGTTGAGAAGAAGGCGGAGGAGCTGACCAAGGGCTGTTCCACGGACATGGAGAAGGCAAAAGCCATCAGTAAATGGATCGTGGGTTATCTGCATTATGATGAAAAATGGATGGAGAAGTTTCAGGAGTGGCGGAAAACCCATGATGAGGACAAGGAAGAGTTTCCGATCAAAAAGGTGACGGATGCCTATGGACTGATCACTTGGGATCCGTCAGAACACGATGGCGAGACGGCGATGACCACCTGCGGCGGCTACGGGAATCTCACACAGGCACTGTTCGCGGCAGCGGGAATCCCCTGTGTCCATGTTCACAGGGTGCAGAAGGAGGGTGAATCCATCGACCATGTTTTCAACGTGGCCTATATCGATGGAAAATGGCGCTGGCTCGACAACACGTATTCCGATAAAAATCTGGACTATTTTGACTGTGCCATCGCCGGAATGTCCGCCAGCGATCACCGTTGCGACCGGTTGAATCTGGTGGATCTGAGTGAGTTGCTTTCGGGAACGAGTCAGACGCTCTCAGTACAGGGCGACGACACGGAGTATGTCAAGGTGGACGGACTGAGCTGGGGGATCAACCGAAATGCCGGATCCATCACCTGGTTTCCCAAAGACTGGGACGGTTTGTCGATCCCCACGGAACTGGACGGGATGAAGGTGACACGGATCGGTCAGTATGCCTGCCAGAACCGGGATACGATCCGTGAGTTGGTGATTCCGGAGGGGATTACCGAGGTGGAAGAAGGAGCTTTCCGCGGCTGTTCGCGCCTTTCGAAGCTGACGATTCCGGCGAGCGTGAAAAAGCTCGGTAATTATGCATTCAGCAGTTGTGATGAACTGGAGACCATTCTCTATGCCGGGGATAAAAAGCAGATCAAGTTCGGCAACTATGTATACGCCGACACTTATTTTTTACACCCGGATTTTTCGGATGCGTACAAAAAGGGAATATACTACAAACAGTTGAATGAGGTGAAACTGACCGGGGATTTTTCCGATGATATGATCGCGATCGGAAGCTCGCAGCTTGGCTATCATCAGGGAAATGACGAAAGCGAGATGCACGGTTATAACAAACTGGGCGGAGAGTATTATTCCGAGTATAACTACTTCACCGGCTCGCCCGACTGGCAGTGGGGGATGAAGGGCCTGGTGAAGCAAAGCGACTACGAGTACGGTTACGGCGGCTGGTGCGGAAACTACTGCGAATGGTGCATGAGTATGGCGGGACTTCCGCCGGAGTGCTCCGGATTTTTCGGCCATAAAAATGTGATCAAATGGAAAGATACCGTCTACGCGGGTGGTTCCTAAGAGATCAAACCGGGTGATATCATGCATATGTCAGCGGGACACTACACCATGGTGGTCTCCGTTAGGACGGAGGGGAACAAGGTTAAGGTAGACACCTTGAACGGAAACCCGGAAGTGGATCGAAAGACCTACGTTCTGAATAAGAATAACGGAAAAAATGAGGAAAGTCACAACTACGATTACGACGAGCTTTATCCTCTGGACGAAGCAGCGGCAGCGGATGTAAAAATCTTTACGGTGAGCTTTGATGCCGACGGCGGCAGCGGTGGTGTCACTTCGAAAAAGGTTTACGAGGGTGCCTGCTACGGACTGCTCCCCAAACCGACAAAGAGCGGATTTACCTTCGACGGCTGGTACACGGAGAAGAACGGTGCGGGCAAAAAAATCACGTCCTATCGTAATGTCTGGCCGGACGGAGATTTCACGGTATATGCCAACTGGAAGCCCGGTGATGAGCCGCCTTATCTGGATATCGATTCCTATGTAAGCAAGGCTCCTGAACACAGCAGTATAATGGACCAGTTTGCGAGGATTTATATCACGAAGAGTAAATTCACCTATGCGGAGGTGAAGAAAAAAGCACAGAAAACCCGGATCAAAAGGATGAACGGGAAGGGCAAAATGTCCTTTAAAAATGTTACGGAGGGCGCGAAAAAGAAGTATATAAAAATAGCACCAAGCGGTGTCGTAACGATAAAGAAGGGTGCTCCGAAAGGCACCTATGCCATCCATGTAACCGTAGAGAAATATCGTACCGTCAACATGTCGCAGTCCACGGTTTACATCGTTATTAAGTGACAGGAAAAAGGATATGAAAGAGAATAAGACGGAAGCACTAAAGCAAATTCTGAGTGAGTATTTCATCGGAAAGCAGGATGTGATCGAGAACCTGTTGATCTGCCTTCTGGCCGGTGGTCATGTTCTGCTGGAGGATGTACCCGGTGTAGGGAAAACCACGCTGGCGAAGACCCTTTCCAAGGCAGTCAGCCTGAATTTCGGGCGTATCCAGTTTACCCCCGACACACTACCCTCCGATGTTACCGGAGTATCGATCCTGAACATGAAGACCGGTGAGTTCGAATACCGGGAGGGTGCTATCATGCACCAGATTTTGCTGGCCGATGAGATCAACCGGACGTCTCCGAAAACCCAGGCGAGCCTCCTGGAGGCTATGGCGGAAGGCCGGGTCACGGTGGACGGACGGGAGACGGAGCTGCCTGCTCCTTTCATGGTGATCGCCACTCAGAATCCGGTGGAGTTCGTCGGAACCTATCCGCTTCCCGAAGCGCAGATGGACCGCTTTATGATGCGGCTTTCCATCGGTTATCCGGAGCCGGAGGATGAGATCACGATCACACAGAATCAGTTGGAAGGAAAAACCTACGAGGAAATCGAAAGCGTCCTCGACGCCGGAGAGATTCTGAAGATGAGGGAAGAGATCTCGGAGATCACCATCGTCGACAGTGTGTTGAAGTACGCCAACGATATCATCAACCGGACGAGACAGGAGAGCCGTTTTGTCATGGGAGCCAGTCCCCGCGCCATGATCCTGTTAGTTAAAGCGGCCAGGGCCAGGGCTTATCTGCATGGCCGTGATTTCGTGACACCGGATGATATCAAAAAGGTCGCGATCAATACCCTGCATCACCGGCTTTCCCTCACCTACGAAGCAAAGATTGCCAAGGAGGATGTGGATAGTGTTCTGAAGTCCGATATCCTGGAGGTGGAGGTTCCGCTGGTGATCAATCATTGAGGAAACGTTGGTTGACTCGGCGATTCTCCGGGCATATGGTGTGGGAAACAAAAAGCTGTTGGTGGTGCAGGCATGAAGAAAAACCGATGGATCTGGCTGGGGCTTTTGATCCTTTCCCTGGTAGCAATATCTTTTTACGGCGGACCGGTGAGTTACGGGTTTTTCTTTTTTGTACTTGCGGTTCCGGCTGTGTCCGGGCTCTATGTGATCCTGGTTTATTTTCGTTTTCGAGTGTATCAGAAATGTGATTCCAAAGTGGTCGTGGCAGAAACCCCGGTCACTTTTTATTATACTCTTCAGAATGAGGATTATTTTACTTTCGCAGGAATAAAAACCGATTATTATTCGGACTACTCCTCGTTGGCAGGATTGGATCCGGATACGGAATACGAGCTGTTTCCCCACACCGGAATACAAAAGCAAACCCGCCTGATCTGCAAATACAAAGGGGAATACCCGGTAGGGGTGAAGAAGGTAACCGTAACCGATTATCTGAGGTTGTTCCGGCTTACCTTCAAGCCAAAGGAAATCATCACCGTGACGGTCATCCCCCGGCTGGTCATCCTGGAGGGGTTGTCTGTCCTCACGGAGCTCACGGAATCCGGCAAAGACTCACCGGTAAACCCCACGGAACCGGATCTGCTTGTGAGAGAGTATATCCCCGGTGATGATATCCGCAGCATCAACTGGAAGCTGACTGCTGCCGTCGGGAAGCCGATGGTTCGCCGACGGATCGGCGAGGAGACACCGGCCGTCAGTATCATCATGGATTCTCACCGGCCGTCCGGTGAACCGGACTTATATCTCCCTCGGGAAAACAAAATTCTGGAGACCACCATCGCTCTCACGTACTACTTTCTGGACCGTGGCATCCGGGTAAACGTCTACGCATACGCGGGAGGCCCCCTTCGATTTGCACTGGATACCACCGATTCGTTCGAGGACTTCTATAACCGGATGTCCTATTTTTCCTTCGCGGCAGACAGCACCCCGGAAAAGCTTTTTTCCTATACGGCCACCGTGCCGGACATCGTGAAAAGCAGTGCTGTTCTTTTTGTGGTGCATGATCTGTACGATGCCTATGTGAGACAGGCTTCGGATCTGGAAAAATACTCCGTTTCCACGGCCACCTGTCTGGTAACCGATCATGCCGACCGGTCAGCCGGTCGTTCCGGCATCATCGAAATAGGCTACGATACCCCCTTGAAGGAGGTGTTGCAATGACAAACCTCCTTTATGAACTCAGTTTTGTGTTAACGATGGCGACGGGGCTTTTTTCCCTATTTTCCGCTGAGATCGCCGGGGAAGACCCCGGTTTAGTCCTTGTCCTCATCACGATACTGACAGCCGGTGTGTTCGTTTTGATTAAAAAAATGAGATGGACCGGAAGGCTGATCCTCATCAGTATCCTCGTTGCCTTGGGCATCGCCGGATTTTTCCTGTCAAGAAATGATGCTGTGCTGACATTTTTCTCGGAGCATAAAGGCTATCTCTGGACTCCGGTGATCGGTGCCGCCGCATTTCTGGTAGGAGAGTTGATAAGCGTATCGCGCCTGTTACGCATCATCGTATCACTGGCGGCCATCGGATGGCTGATCGCGGGAACTGCGTTCGAAATGACGATAGAGAAGCTTTTTGTGGTATCGGTCGTGTTCCTGATTCTGTTGACGCTGACGGAAGAAATCCAGCGTCGATGGAAAAAGCAGGGAGATTCGGATCAAAAAAAACATGTGGTGTTTTTGCTGCCGTATCTTCTGCTTGCCGTGATCCTGGTGTTTGCCAGTCCGGCGCCCGAGGATCCCTACGACTGGGGTTTGGCGAAGAAGGTCTATGAAGTCATGACGGATTTGTATGAGATCCTGGAGGATCAGCTGACTGCGGATTTTCTGTCCATGGCACCGGTCGATCCTTCGGAGGCCATGGTGGGGTTCTCCGAAGAAGGAAAGATCGCCGGAAAGCTGTACGGCGGAGACAGAGAAATGCTGGTGATCACCGGCCTGTCTTCTTATGTCGATCAGGTTCGCCTGTCCGGAAAAACCTTCTCTGCTTTCGACGGAAGGGAGTGGGTGGACCGGGATACTTCGGAGGCTCCGGCCGTATTGCTGGATACGATCTCTACCTGGGCGTCCCTGAATCATTATTCCCATCATGTGTACGATTACGCGCACAAAATGTATATCGATATCAAATATCAAAAGCTGAGGACAGACCGTGCCTTCCTGCCAATGAAATCCATCCCGACCTATGCCGGTATGAAAACTGAGGAATACCGGGAGTGCGGAGGGGATATCCTGTGGCCGGAGGTTCCTTCGCGGAACAGTGTTTACTCGCTTTCGTATTACACTTTGAATATGGATCACGGGGTGTTTGACAATTATCTGAACCGGGCGGAGATTCCGGATCAGGAAAGCTACGAGGCAGCGGAGCGACGGATCAATTACGATAAAGTGGCGGGATGCGGATATCAGGATTATCTCCGGTATGTGGAGCATGTAAAGAAAAACTATCTGGAAAAACCGGAGCTTTCACCAAAGCTGCGGAAGTATATGGACGACGTCTACGGGGATGCGGAGACGGATTCCGAAAAGATGAAGCGCCTGGAGGAGATGCTTCGCGGGTTCACCTATACCGAGGAGCCGGGTGTGCTTCCGGACCGGATCCGGAATGCTTCGGACTTTCTCGATTATTTCGTGCTGGAAAGCCGGAAGGGATTCTGCAGTCATTTTGCCACAGCGTTCGTACTTCTGGCCAGAGCGGAGGGGATCCCGGCAAGATATGCGCAGGGATTTCTGACCCACACCGGAGGGAGAACCAGCATCACGGTGAAGAGCAAGGATGCTCATGCATGGCCGGAGGTTTACTATGAGGGGGCCGGATGGATCCCGTATGAGCCGACCCCTGCCTACGATACGACAGACTCGTTCTGGAAAACGGAAAAAGAAAGAAAAGAACAGCATACCTACGGCCCGGACGATACGGAATCGGAGAAGGATCAGCCGGAAGAGGAGCAAAAGTCCAAGCTCCATATTTCGATCCGGTGGTATATGATCGTCATCCCGCTGGCGGTCGGGTTGGTATGTATCCTTCTTGTTTTGCTGATCAGTAAGTTGATTTCCGCCGCACGGTTCCGGGGGATGGGAGAAGAGGAAAAGCTGGTAGCTCTGTACCGGCAGAATCTCCGTATCCTGAGGATGACAGGTCTTGGTATGATGAAAAATGAAACCCTGGATGAATACCGGAACCGGCTCAGGGAGAAGGGCGTGGAAGAGACTGTTTTTCTGGAAGAGATGGAAAAATACCTGTATCGGGGTTTGCCTTCCGGGGATGCTGTCAGCATTTCATTGGAGGAGAAAAAATCGCTTCTTCTCGCACTGAAAAAAAAGAGCCGGCTGAAGTATATCCGATACCGGATTTTGCCATAAGCATAACGGATTGACAATAGACAAAACAATGTGTATAATGGTTTTCGTAGTATTGGGATTTTTGAGATGCAGGAAGAATAAATGGGGAAAAAGTTAGTAGCTATCATAGAAACCGTACAGCGGATCTATCGCAGATTATACAAAGCCCTTATCGGGGACCATGATTTGTGGCAGCAGCTGCTGAATATCGCGATATTGATTACTATCGCCGGGTCTCTGATTTCGGCGATCATTTCTATTGCGCTGAACAATTCGGTCATCGCGATCACTGCGTTTCTTTTCTCTACGGTTTTTACCGCATTTTGTTTGTATCTCTCTCTGAAGTCCAGCGATATTATCTACTCCGCTGTGCTGTTTGCCTGTGTTTCCAACTTTATCCTGCTCCCCATCATGTTTTTTACATCCGGAGGGATTCATGGCGGGATGCCGTTGTGGCAGCTGGTCGGTCTGGTGGTCTGCTGGGTGATGATCCGGAGGAAGATTTTTATTCTTGTTTACGTGCTCGGTCTCGTCATCCAATGCGGTTGTGTGATCTACAGTGTGATCCATCCTGAGTTTGTCATTCCTTTTTCGTCGGATGTTCAGGCGGCCGTCGATGTGATCCAGTCCCTGGTTTTAGTCTCCTTGATCTTCGGTATCATCTTCAAATACCAGACCAGGGCATATGAGAGAAGGGGAATGCTGTTAGATATGGCCAATGCCAACCTGAATCAGATGAACGAAAATATCACGATGCATTCGATGTACACTCTGGCTAAAACCATCGACGCCAAAGACCGGTATACAAACGGACACTCCAAACGGGTTGCCAAGTATTCCAGAATGATTGCTCAAAGGCTTTATCTTTCATCGACGGAAATTGAGGACATTACGAATATGGCGATGCTTCATGACATCGGAAAGATCGGTGTCCCGGATACGATCATCAACAAACCGTCATCCCTTTCTTCGGATGAATATGATATCATCAAAAATCACCCGGTTATCGGTTACGAGATTCTCTCGGAGATGCCCGAGATGAGCCACATCGGTGTAGGCGTTCGCTGGCATCATGAGAGATATGACGGAACCGGATATCCCGACAGGCTGAAAGGGGATGAGATCCCGTTGCCGGCCCGGATCATCTGCGTGGCGGATGCCTACGATGCCATGACCAGTAACCGCAGTTATCGAAATCATATGACGCAGGACAAGGTCAGAGACGAGATCGAGAAAGGAAAGGGAACCCAGTTCGATCCCAAAATTGCCGATATCATGCTCGAGATCATGAATGAGGATAGCGGTTATACTCTCTGCGAGCGGTGACGGGCAGATCAGGGAAATGTCTTTTTCAGTTCATTCAACAGTTCTTTATACAGGGCAAGCGTATCGGAAGTGTTTGCCCGGATGAAATCCCAGTCTTCGTTATGTCCGGCCTTCTCCAGCGCTTCCGCTTTGTCTCCAAGCTCCATGGCTCCGATCTGACGGGAGGAGCTCTTCAGGGCATGAACCTTTATGGTATAGTTCTCCAGATCATCCTTGCTATAGAAGTGATTTTTTGGTAGAATAGGAGCGGAGTTTGTTTGGAAAGGTAAAAGGATGGATTACTTACAGTCATACCAACTGGATATCATGCTTGTTCTGACGGGGATTTTGGTGCTCCTTCTGTTTTTTTCGATTGCCATCCGAAATCTTTCCAATGCCCATCGTTGGGGCTTTGTCGCGTTAATTGCCAGCGCGACGCTGCTTCTTTTGGCGGATCGCTATGCCTATATATACCGCGGTGATGAGAGTGAGCTGGGCTTTTGGATGGTGAGGATCTGCAATTTTCTCACCTATGCGATGACCGTTGCCGTTATTTTTTTCTACAATTACCTGTTGAAAAGTATGATCTCTGATAGTATCGGTACGAAGACAGTACCGGTGCTTCTGCGCGTCGTGGACGTTTTCTGTATCATTCAGATTCCTTTACTTGTGATCTCACAGTTCAACGGGCTTTTTTATTCCTTTGATGAAACTAACCGCTACCAGCGATCGCCCTACGGATTTATCAGCTTTATTTTTCCTATGACGTCACTGGTTCTCCAGCTGGTTGCCTCGATGCGGTATCGTGATCGGTTCGGAAGGCGGATCCGGCTTATAATACATCTTTTCTGTATTGCGCCTCTTGCGGCGGCGGTTCTGCAGGTATTTTTCTATGGCTTCTCCCTGATCAATATCACGGTTGCCCTGATGGTGATCGTTCTGTATATCATCGCGCTGAATGACATGAACATCCGGGCGGAGAAGACAGGAACCCTCGAGATGGATCATCTGAGGGATCAGCAGGAACGGATGGAGCACCTTCTCGATCAGACGACGACGACACTGATCACGGCCCTCGATGCCAAGGAGGAATACACGCAAGGACACTCGGCCCGGGTGGCGAAGTATGCCAGACAGATCGCCGAGTATGTCGGCAAGGACGAGAAGGAGTGCGATGAGATTTACTATGCCGGACTTCTGCACGATATCGGAAAGATCGGTATTCCCGATGAGATCATCAACAAAAAAGGCAAACTCACGCCGGAGGAGTACGAGGTTATGAAACAGCATCCTTCGCTGGGACGCCAGATCCTCTCCGGGATCACGGAGATGCCTTATCTTGCCATCGGTGCGAACTTCCATCACGAGCGTTTCGACGGGACAGGCTATCCGGAGGGACTGGCCGGTGAGGATATCCCCGAACTCGGGCGTATCCTCGCAGTCGCAGATGCTTACGACGCCATGTCTTCCCACCGAAGCTATCGCGATGCCATCCCTCAGCAGAAAATCCGTGAGGAGTTTATCAAATACTCCGGTACCCAGTTCGATCCGCGATTCGCGAAGATCATGCAGCATTTGATCGATCTGGATTCCGAGTACCAGATGAAGGAAAAGACGGATGCGCCTTCTGTCTCGGAGGAAACCGTTATTCGCTGCGGAGACTATCGGGATAGGATAACCGACGGTGTGCTGATCACTCCGGATCCGACGGTGATCCGGCTGGTATGTGACAGCAAAGAAGGCGGTATGCCTTCCCTGGTTCTGTTTGACTCACTGGATGCCAAAGTGTATACAGAGGACCCGCTTCGGACCGACATGAATT
Source organism: Eubacterium sp. (assembly GCA_017540125.1). Classification (GTDB taxonomy): domain Bacteria; phylum Bacillota; class Clostridia; order Lachnospirales; family Lachnospiraceae; genus Eubacterium_F. The sequence goes on along the minus strand of JAFYBS010000162.1, from coordinate 15,815 downwards.
ACTTTGAGTACGGAGAAATACGGTTTGACGGAGAGACCGTAGTTTCCGGCGCGAGAAAAATGCAGACGAAGGAGCGTCTGCTCGACAGAACTCAGGTGGATGTGCCGGAGGAAGCCGGCGAAGAGAGAGGACGCGGGATACTGTATGAGACAGTCGCTGTCCGCTTCCGGGATCATGCGATGTTTACGATTCGAAGGGAATCGGAGGAAGACCGGGAACAGATCAGCGAGGTACGGATTATCGTGGCGCTGCCGGACAACACACGGTTTTTGTATGTCGGGATCACGGGTGAAAAATGCTCACTGCGTTCGATCGATACGAAGAAGACAGACCGTCCGATCGACGAAAACCATATCCCGCGTATCGCTGAGGAGATCAGCTATATCAAAGGTCCCGCGGGCGATGTGCCGAACGTTCAGATCGACGGCTACCGCACGAATGCCACCGAGGGAATCCTGCTTCAGGACGGTCTGGAGCTGCGGTTCCATACGATGAGCCTGCCCACGGCCCGATTGGTATGGCATACGGCCTTTATCGTTATTTTTACCTCGGATAATAAACTGATCAACGGCCCGAACTATCGGGAGTTCGCCTTGATCCGACTGGACGGGGAATACTGGGATGACAGCGGCGGTCTCTCGGAGAACAACATGGAAGTAGCGCAGAAGGATGCGTTTTCCGGATGGGAGGACTGGAAGGAGCATAACAAAAAGGGCATGGACTGTACCGTCCGCTTCCTGCGCCGTGACAACAAGATCACTACGATGACGGAGAATGCCGGGATAGCTATCCGGAACATCACCAAGATTCATACGGATGTCGAGGAGCTGTATGTCGCACTCAGCGGTGACCAGGTCGCTCTGACACAGATTCGTATCGATGTGAGACCGATGCGAAAAGCTTGACCAAATGACAGAAAAATGATAAAATATCACACGTGGTTGCGTAGATTTTTGACGGAACGGAGACGAACATGAGCAGCCAATCATCGGCAAAAGTCAATATTCAGCGGATTATAGCTGTTCTTCTCGGCATTGGGGTCAATGTTGGGTTCTCTTTACTTACTCAAAAATTAGGAATTCCTCTCTATCTGGATACCATCGGAACAATCGCCGTATCCGCCCTGACCGGTGTCTTCTTCGGTCTGGTCACGGCGGCGTCGACGCATCTGATCTGTACTCTGTTCAATCCTATTTCCATCTACTATACGAGTATCAGTGTGTTTATCGCGCTGGTCACAGTGGCGTTTATCCGCTACCCCAAAACCCAGAGAAAGCGGTTTATCCCACTTTTTGTTTTCATTCTGGCGTTATTCGGCGGAGGACTGGGAACCGGGATTCAGTGGATCCTGTCCGGTGGCCCGTATATCGAGGATGTGGCCGATGTAGCCAAATCAATGGCCGGTGAAGGCACGGTTATGTATGTGATCCTGTGCGTGGTGCTCAGCATCGTTCTGGATTTCGTGGATAAGTTCATCTGCGTACTTGTGGTATATGCGTTGCTTCGGATCATCCCGAAGGAGATCCGATATCACATCTGGAACAGCGTCTGGATGCAGAAGCCGCTGACGGCAGAGGAGGAGCTGGAGCTCAAGAAAAAGTCCAAGACAAGACGGATGCGGTTGGGGACACGTATTCTGATCCTGCTGACGGTGACCGGTGTTTTGTTGATCACGGTACAAAGCATCATCACGATGAAACTGTATGAGGATACCTTAAACGGTGAATATGCCAGTTCAGCGCAGAAGGCGGCGGATTTTGCGGCGGAGACGGTGGATGCCGACCGCATAGAGGACTACCTGTCCAGCGGGCAGACCGTGGATACCTGTGACAGCGTCCGGTATCAGGAGACGATGGAGGTTCTCGACCGGCTCTGCAATACTATCAACGGAATGGAGTATATCTATGTGTACCGCATGGAGGGAGACGGACAGAGATTGATTTTTGATACGGATCCCGAAGGGCGGAAAACAGATATAATCGGTGAGCTTTTCGAGTTTGACGAGGCGATGGAGCCGTATAAAGCGGATTTGCTGGCAGGAGAAGAGATTCCTGTGGTAGAGAGCGAGGATGAGTACGGACATCTGCAGACGGCTTATTCCCCTATTTTTGATTCGTCGGGCATCTGTGTTGCCTATGCCGGGGCGGATATCTACTATACCGGAATGGCTGACTATACCAGAGTGTATGCGGTTCGTCTGGCACTGATCCTGCTCGGATTTTTCATGCTGATCCTGGCCAGCGTACTGTGGATCACCAGATACTATATGGTACGACCGATCAATACCATCACCTTCGCCATGGATGAGTTCGCTGTGGAAGATGTGGACCAGACAACACTGGATAACATGGTGAAGGACTTCCGAAACATCCGGGTTAAAACCGGAGACGAGGTGGAGTTCCTGTACGATGCGCTCTGTCGTATGATGACGAGCGTGGCAGAGCAGATGAGGGATCTGAGGCACTATACCGAGGCGACGGAACAGATGCAGACCGGCCTGATCATCACGATGGCGGATATGGTCGAGAGCCGAGACTCCGATACCGGAGCGCATGTCCAGAAGACAGCGGCCTACGTGAAGATCATTCTGGAAGGCCTGAAGAAAAAGGGTTACTACGCGGAGAAGCTGACACCGAAATACATGGCGGATGTGGTGATGTCGGCACCGCTTCACGATGTGGGAAAAATCAATGTTCCCGACGCGGTTCTCAACAAACCCGGCAAGCTGGAACCGGAAGAATATGAAATCATCAAGACGCATACCACGGCCGGCCGGGAGCTCATCGAGCACGCGATCGAGACGGTTCACGGTGAGAACTACCTGAAGGAAGCCAGAAACATGGCCGGCTATCACCACGAGCGATGGGACGGCAAAGGCTATCCCGAAGGGTTGCACGGTGAGGTGATCCCGCTGTCTGCCCGGATCATGGCGGTAGCGGATGTCTTCGACGCGCTGGCATCCAAACGTGTGTACAAGCCGGCGTTCCCGCCGGAGAAAGCACTGGAGATCATCGAAGAGGGCGCCGGCACGCAGTTTGATCCGAAGTGCGTGGAGGTCTTTATGGAATCACTGGATGAAGTGATGGAGGTCTTGAAAAAATACAACGAGGAGTAAGCAGAGTGAAAAAAAGAGGAATCACGGTTCGAATACTGGCTGTCACTATGGCGTCGCTTCTTTTGGGCGGGGCTCTGGTTCCGTCTGCCCGTTCGTGGGCAGAGGATACCACACAGACAGAGGATGCCTCATCGACAGAAAATGAGTCTTCCGGTCGTTTCGTAGGTGGCGGGTACGCCGTGACCGGTCAGATCAAGGGAGTCGGTTACACGGAGGAGTTATACGATGCTACCAACGGACTGCCCACTTCGGATGCCAACTGTGTTTTCTCTTCCAGTGACGGCTATATCTGGGTCGGAGGTTACGGTGGTATTCTCCGATACGATGGTAACACTTTTGAGCGACTGGATTCAAGGGGTGGATTGACCAGCGGCCGGTGTATTTTTGAGGATGCGGATAAGAGGATGTGGTTCGGTACAAACGACAACGGTGTTGTCGTAATGGATGGAACTCAGACCATCCGTATCACCGATAAGGATGGTCTTCCGTCTTTGTCTATCCGCGGGATCTCGCAATGCGGAGACGGCACTGTCATCGTCGGCACGGCCAACGGACTGGTCGCGGTCGACCAGACGATGAAGGCACATCCGTTGAGTGGAGATTCTGTCGGAAATCAGTATATTCTTCAGCTGGCCAACGATGCCAAAGGACGGGTCTGCGGTGCCGCGCGAAGCGGGGAGATTTTTCTCATCGAAGGAAAAACCATGACCGAGTGTTACTCTTCTTCGAAAATCGGGATCGGAGAGATCACCTACGTTTTTCCCGATCCGGAATCCGATGAGGAAGCTTATTTCGGGACACTGGACGGGGAGATTTTTCACGGGATTCCGGGGAAAAAGAAGGAGGAACTGAAGCCCTGCGGTAAGTTGGGAGAGGAGATACTGGGGATTACCTCTGCCTGCAACCGGATCTGGGTGAATACGTCATCCGCTTCCGCATATCTTGACAAGACCGGATCGCTTGTTGTATTGAGAAATCTTCCGATGCAGTACGCGATTGAGATGATGACGGCGGACTATCAGGGAAATCTGTGGTATGCCTCCTCAAGGCAGGGTGTGATGAAGGTGGTCAGCTCCAATTTCCGAGATGTGATGGAGATCGCCGGGTTTGAACCTACGGTAGTGAACACCACCTGTATGCGGGACGGCCTTCTCTATATCGGAACGGATGACGGGTTAAAAATTCTGACCTCGGGCGAGAGACCCTTCCGAAACGAATTGGCGGTGTTTATGGACGAAACCCGCATACGCTGTATCGCCAAGGACAAAGAGGATAACCTTTGGTTCTGCTGCTATACCGGCGACAAGGGTGTAGTCTGCTATACCAGAGACAACAAAATGATCCACTACACCACAGCGAACGGTCTGATCCAGAATGAGGCCCGGTGTGTGACCTTCGGTTCGGACGGCTCGGTTTACGTCGGAACCAACGGTGGTCTGTCCGTCATAAAGGACGGTAAGGTTGCCTACAATATCGGAGAGGAACAGGGGATGGTCAACACCTCACTGCTTACTGTGTGTGAGAGTGGTGACGGTCGCATCTATGCCGGCTCGGACGGCAACGGAATCCACGTGATCGAGGACGGCAAAATCGTGGATGAGATCACCCGGGATGACGGACTGACCAGTGAGGTAATCCTGCGGATCAAGTACGATGAAACACGGAATGTAGACTGGCTTGTTACATCCAACTCCATTCAGTATATCCGGGACGGAAAAGTGCACAATGTCAGCACGTTCCCGTACAATAACAATTTTGATGTCTACTACGGGAACGATGATAACATCTGGATTCTGTCCTCCTACGGAATTTACTGCGTGAAATCCCAGGCGCTTCTCGAGGACAACGTGAATGATTACAAGCTGTACACGATCGCCAACGGGCTTCCCGGGGTACCGACGGCCAATGCCTACAGTGACCAGGAAGAGGACGGAACACTGTATGTTGCCGAGCGGACCGGCGTTTGCAAGATGAATATCAAACGGTTTTTCGAGAGCCGTTCGTCGGTAATCCTGGGAGTCAGTTCCGTCGTCTGCGACGGCACACCGCTCTCTCCGGATGAGGACGGAAACTACGATATTCCTAAGGATGCCGGCCGTCTTCAGATTGCGGTTGCGGCACTGGACTATACTATGGCCAATCCGACGGTACGGGTTTACCTGGAAGGGAGTGAGGACGAAGGTATCACCGTGACGCAGGATAAGCTGTCCTCGCTGGAGTACACCTCCCTCCACTATGGGGATTATACACTCTATATGCAGATCATCGATCCGTCGACGGGTGCCGTGTATCAGGAAGAGACGGTAAACATTATCAAGAAACCCGGATTTTTTGAGATGCCGGTGGTGCAGATCCTGGGCATGGCGTTTTTGCTGGTATTGGCTGCCTTCCTGGTATGGCGTATCATGAGCAGTACGGTTGTCCGGAGACAGTACCGGGAGATCCGCGCTGCCAGGATCGAGATTGCGAAAGCAAATGCGGAAAAAACCGGTTTCCTGGCCAATATGTCCCACGAGATCCGTACCCCGATCAATACGATCCTGGGAGTGGATGAGCTGATGCTTCGTGAGGATGCGACAGATGTGCCGGAGCATTATACGGCTGCCGTGACGAAGTATGTGAAGGATATTCATACGGCTTCCAGGGAGCTTCTGGGATACATCAACGAGATTTTCGTCATGGAAGAAAAATGGAAAAACAAGGAAAAAGATGCTTCGGACGAGTCCGGAGAGGAAATCCGGCTGGGATCCTATGTGCCGATGTTTATTGCACCGGAAGCTGAGGTGCTGGTCGTGGATGAAAACGCGATGAACCTGGCGGTCATCCGGGAACTGTTACGGGCTACCAGGGTATTTGTTATCACCTCCGACAGTAGAGAGGATTGTCTGGAAAAGGTCAAGTACGGAAGCTTTGATCTGGTGATTCTGGATGACATGATGGCGACAGATGTCCTGACGCGGTTTCATGAGATGCAGCCGGAACTTCCGGTCTATGCGCTGTCAGCGGATCTGAACAAGAGCGAAGAAGACTTCCGTTCAGAGGGGTTTGCCGGGGTTCTGTCCATGCCGGTAGAGCCGCGTGATCTCGAAAAGATCATCATGACACAGCTGCCGGAGAAGATTATGATGAAACCGGGGGAGGATTCGGATGTTTGATTTTATCGTAGATCATCAGCTGAATATCATCCTAGCCATGTGCGGAGCCTGCGGAGTCTGCGCGCTTTTCGTGTTCCTTTCCAAGTCGCTTACGGGAGCCAGAAGAAGACACCTGCTGCTGATCGAGGTATCGGCAACAGGTCTTTTGCTTTTTGATCGCGGAGCGACTATTTTTGACGGACAGCCGGGTGAGGTTGCCTACTGGATGGTGAGGATCTGCAACCTGTCGGTTTTTCTTTTGACTCTGCTAATCGTATTCTTTTTTAACCGGTATCTGATGGATGTATTTGAAGATACGGTCGTACTACCTTCGGCACCGGCAACGATGAAGGTGACAAGTGTGCTCTGTCTGGTAGGAATGGTGCTTGTCCTGGTGGCTCACTTTACCGGCCTTTTCTATACCTTTGACGCGAACAATACCTACGAGCGTTCTACGGGCTTTATCCTTTCCTATATTTTTCCATTTCTGGTTCCGGTGCTCCAGCTTTTGTTTATCTTTCAGTATTTTAAGAAGCTTCGTCGCGGAATGCGATTTTCTCTGCTGTTATTCCCATTGGTACCGATGGTCGCCAGCCTTCTTCAGTTGGTGCTGTATGGTCTGATGCTGACGGATATGGCGCTGGCCCTGATGGGAGTTCAGTTGTATGTCGTGGCCCTCATGGATGTGAGCGCGGCGCTGGATCGGACCAGAAAGAAGGAGATGGCAATCCTTCTGCGGGAGGAGAAAAATATTTTCCGGCTGTTTAAACAGATTGTAACGGCCTTTGTCAGCGCCATCGATGCCAAGGACAGTTATACCAGGGGACACGCGACACGGTCGGCGAAGTACGCCGGGAGACTGGCGGAGTTAGCCGGAAAGGATGGGGAGGAGTGTGAGGCGGCTTATTTTTCCGCATTGCTTCACGATGTCGGGAAGATCGCTCTTCCGGATTCTCTTCTGAAAAAGAGGGGGCATCTTTCCGAAGAAGAGAGCAAAATGTTTGATGAGCATGTACTGCGGGGACAGGAAATCCTGTCCCGCATTACGGAGTTTCCGTATCTTCAGGATGCGGCACACTATCATCATGAGTGGTATGACGGGACAGGATTCCCGGAGGGACTTGCCGGAGAAGAGATTCCGGAGCTTGTGCGGATCGTAACACTGGCAGATGTCTATGATTCGATGTCTTCTGTCCGTGAGAATCGGGATCCTCTGCCGCAGCAGACGATCCGTGAGGAGATCATCAAAGGAACGGGGAAGCAGTTTGATCCCGAATACGCGAAGGTGATGCTGGCGATGATCGATGCGGATAAGGACTTTCAGCTTCGGGAGCATTCTGAATCGGAAACGGATGAGCCGGACAGGGAGATTGTCTGCGGGCCTTATCGTAGCCGGTACTCCAGGGGAATACCCGTGACCTCCGAGGTGGTGCGGGTCACGTTTCGGTATGAGTCTTCGGGACTGATCGAGGGAGAGTTCTCCGCGCCGTCGATCCTTCTTTATGATTCCCTTGACGGTAGGGTTCATACCGATGAGCGCTCCATCGACATCAACCGCTATACGGAGTTCGGTGAAGTCTGGTTTGACGGGCATATGATCTGCACGAGAGCCCGGAATATGAAGATGGAAAAAGAAGAGGTAGTGGTGGATGACGATTCCGAATACCTGATCGAAGCGGTGAAGGTGGGAGATCATATCCGTCTTCGGTTGACCGGGGACAACCTGTATTCCGAAGTGCTCGTAGCACTTCCGGACAGCTCGGGAACGGCGTTTGTTTCGCTCACCGGTGAGCACTGTCATATCTCGGAGATTGAGGCGGATGAAACGGGCATCGAGTTACGGGAAGGGGATATCCCCCGGATTGCCGACGAGGTGACCTATATCGACCGTATGGTCGGAGATGTTCCGAATGTCCAGGTGGACAGTTACTTCTCCGCGGTGACGAAGGGGGTTGAGGTGACAGACGGACTGGAGATCGCGTTCCACACGATGACATTGCCGTCGGCAAACCTGGTTTGGAACTGCCCGTTTTTGGTATTATATAAGTCGGATGATCATCGGGTTCACGGAAAGAATTATAATGAGCTGGTCATCGTCCGGCTGGACGGCGAGAGTGTCGAGACCGGCGGAAGTGCCCGGAGTATCACGGAGACGCGAAAAGAAGAGGATTTCGAGAACTGGGATAAATGGAAGGCGATCAACAAAAAGGGTTACGAGTGCAGGGTGTATTTTCGGCGCAAACGTAACCGGATCATCCTTCAGACGGAGAATGCCGGGATATTTGTCCGAAGCACGATCTATATGAAAGACAGTGCGGAGGACGTACGTGTCGCACTTACCGGTGATATGTGTGCCCTGACGGACATCCGGTTCGTGAGTGCATGATTACCGATACGATTCCTCCTTGTTTTATCCTTTGGGATGTGATATAATAACTGCATTGATTTTGACTGAAAGGAGCGTAAAGGTCTATGAGTAAAAACCCAGTGTTAGCTGCGAAAAATAAAGCGATGAGCGCGGCGATCAACAAAGTGATGGTGAGTCGCGGCCGGAAGGCCATGAAAATACTGGATCAGAACAGTCGCGATGCGATACATCTGTCCAAGCAGACTCTGGCCCGTCTGCTTTATGAAAACAAGGATACGGAATACGGACGCAAATACGGTTTTGCTGATATCCACAGCGTGAGGGAGTATCAGAAGCGTGTTCCGCTGTCCGATTATGATGACTATGAACCGTATATCCGGCGGATGGTGGAGAACAACGAACAAAATCTGATTTTTCACGAACAGCCTCTTCACTATGCGCTAAGCTCCGGTAGTGTCGGTGTCCCCAAGCACATACCGGTATCCGAGGCAGAGCTGGAGAAGTATAAAAATTATGGCACCGGTATGGTGTTCGGCGTGGCGGATGAGTACTATCGCAATACTACGGGACATGGACTTCGTCCCGGACTCGGTATGAATCTGATTGAGTTGAAATTTGAGGATACGAAGTTCGGGGTACCCAAGGGTGCTATCTCCGGAAACATCCTGAAACAGGTGAAGGACATGACACAATACTTCCTGGCCCTGCCCTGGGATGTGATGAATCCCAAGGATGAGATGGACTTGAAGTATCTGCGCAGTATTTTCTGTCTGAACAAACGGAACATCTCGTTTCTGGACAGTGCTTTTATGACGGCGCTGGTGGATATGATGGATTATATTGGCAGTAACTGGGAGATGCTCTGTGAAGATATCCGGAAGGGCAAGCTGAACGAGTCCGCAGAGGTTCCGCAAGAGTGGCGGGAAAAATTTGACGCCATGCTGAAACCGAATCCGAAACGGGCAAGTGAGCTGGAACAGGAATTCCGGAAGGGCATGGACGGTATCATAGACCGGATCTGGCCCGGCATCCAGTTTGTCGCCGGTATCGGAACGGGCGGATTTTTCACCTATTATAAAAAAATGCGCCGTTATACGGGAAAAAATATCCCCTTTAACAACATCCTTTACGGAGCATCCGAGGGACTTTTCGCCACGGCACGTCATATAGGGGACACCTCCTATGTGCTGATTCCCGACGGTGGATTTTTCGAGTTTATTCCCACCAAGGAAGAGGAAGAGCGATTCCTTACCATCGACCAGCTGGAGGAAGGCGAGGAGTACGAAATCGTCATTACCAATCTGTCCGGATTCTATCGTTACCGGATCAAGGACGTGATCCGTGTGACCGGATTTTACAATGAGTCTCCGATGGTTCAGTTTGTGTATCGCAAAAGCCAGATGGTTTCCATCGCCGGTGAGAAAACGAATGAAGAAGCGGTCCGCTGGGCAATGGAGATGTTTATGAAAGACTCCGACCTCATCATCAACGATTACAGCGTATACGCCAATACGGATTCGGAGCCGGGACATTATACCTTCTATATGGAACCGGATAAGGAGGTACCTCCGGCGGATGTCCCGAAATATCGGGAAATGATCGAGGCCCGGATGATGCAGGCCAATCCCTCGTACGGGGACAAGATCCGAACCGGTGTGCTGGCTCCTACGGAATTGCTTTTCGTACAGCTGCAGAGTTATCAGCTGTATCGTGATATGATGATCCTGAAGGGAACCTCGGCGAACCAGTTGAAGCCTGTCCGCGTGATCGATACGCCGGTCAAGCTGAACTTCTTCAATCAGGTAGTAGAAGAGTAGTGTATATCATGCATAAAAGGAGGAAATTATGACAGTAGAAAAATCAAGTTTCGAAAACGACGAGTTGATCATCTCCGTTGAGGGGCGTATCGACGCGACCAACGCGAATGAGTTTTCCGGTGCGGTTACGACAATCCGGAAGGTCAATCCGGGAGGAACGGTAATTCTCGATCTGGATGGACTGGCCTATATCTCCAGTGCCGGACTGCGCGTCATCGTGGCGCTGCTGAAAAGCGAGAAGGAACACGAACCGAGAATCATCAATCTGGATCCGATCCTTCTGCCGGTTTTCAAAAATACGGGAATGACATCGGTTATGAATGTAGGCGTGAAGGAATAAACTCTTTGCAGGCGATTTGTCGCTTCAAAGTGTGAGGAAACATGAAAAAAAAGGGTGAGTCAAAGCGTAAAAAAAGCAGACTTCAGGCGAAGATTTCGTTCCGTGTGATCACGTTGATTTTAGCGGTGATTGTTTTGGTCTCAGTGGGGACGATTATTCAGATGAAGGTGATGTCCCATCTGGTCGATGAAGAACTGGAAGAACTGGCCGTTAAAGTCAGCGCGGAGTCCGGATTGAATTCTCTCAATGATAAGTTGCGGTATTATAAGGCAGATAATGAAAAAGTATCGATTCTTATCAATGTGGAGTTTTCCAATTTCATGGAGGTGTTTTTCAATGTAGCGGATCAGATATCCTCTATCGCGGACCATCCGGATCGATTTGTTTCATATACGAAAGATTCTTCGGAGAAAACGCGGACGGGAGAGTTATACACTATACGAATGACCCCGGAAGGTGACAACAAAGAAATGCCTGATCAGGAGCTGGAGGAGAAGATTGCCAATGTAATTCCCCAGATCCGTCGATTAGCGGAGGATGATAAAGACATTCGGGATGTCACGATAGGGTTTCCGGATGGTTCCTCCTATATCGTCAATAGGAAAGCTGGAGATTTGCTTGATTCGGATGGAAATCCGATTCCCTATGATGTCCGCAGCGAGGAGTGGTATCAGGAGGCGTTGGGAAAAAAAGCCAGGGAAACCAGAATTGTTTTCAAGGCGGTCAGTCGAACCGTGCTTCATGATGAGCAGGTTATCACTTTCGCGGTTCCTGTGTATAACGGGAATGATCTGACTTGCGTGATTGCGGGGACGGTCCGGCTTAAAGCATTGCTGGATGTTCTCGAGATTTCCGCGTACGGGGAAGGAGAGTATGATCTCTTTGTGAACCGGGATGGTCAGATTGTCGCGTCTACCGTGGAAACCGGCCCTCTATCGATGGAACACGCTTTGGAGGGAAACATACTCGATGATATCGATCTTGTTCAATCGGTGAATGGGACGGACCGGAAGACGGATATCCTTTCGAAGCAGGACGGAACTGCTCTCGTCAAGGTGGATGGCAAGATGTATTACGCTACCTACGCATACACCGATATTGCCGATTGGATACAGGTTCGTCTGACAGAAGAAGAATTGTTTGTAAAGGATACAGAGGAACTGGTGAATAGTATTCATGAGTATGCGGGGAGCACGATTGACCGGGTTGAGGATTCCTTTATCTGGACTGTGAAGATCATAGGACTTGCTTCGCTGCTTCTACTCATTGTCGCGGTACTTGTGTCATGGCAGATGTCGGTCAGTATCACCCGTCCGGTCGATCGGATCCGGACGAAATTAGAAGATATCAGTGAGCAAAACGTTGTATTCCGGATGGAACCGGCGCTGATGACGAACGATGAGATACAGGAGCTGGCGGAGTCGTTTACCCTGCTGACGTTGGAGCTGCAGGAGCGGGTGAGGGAGATCATCCGGGTTTCCAAACAGAAGGAAAGGATGTCGACCGAGCTGAGCATCGCCGCCACGATCCAGACTGACCTGTTACCGTCGGACTTTCCTCTTTTTCCGGACCGGGATGAGTTCGAGTTATTTGCGTCGATGGATCCTGCCCGGGAGGTGGGAGGAGATTTCTACGATGCATTTCTCGTGGATGAGGATCACCTGGCGATGGTGGTGGCAGATGTGTCGGATAAGGGGGTACCGTCGGCCCTGTTTATGATGGTTTCGAAAACGCTGATCCGGACGCGGGCGCTGCAGGGCGGAACGCCGGGTGAAATCCTGACGGATGTGAATAATACGTTATGCGGAACAAACAAGGCGGGGATGTTTGTCACGGTATGGCTGGCAATCCTGACCATCTCTACCGGTCTGGTGACCGAGTCGAACGCCGGTCATGAGAATCCGCTAATCTGCCACGCGAACGGTGAGTTCGAGATGATTGAGAAACCGCACGGCTTGTTTATGGGCGAGTTTGAGGGAATGCCCTATACGGATGACAGTTTTACCATGGAGCCGGGTGATGTTTTGTTTGTCCACACGGACGGTGTGACGGAGGCGACCGATGCGGAGAAGGAGCTGTTCGGTGAGGAACGGATGATCGCTGCGCTGAATGCCGGAAAAAGTCTTTCACCGGATAAACTGCTCCCGGCTGTCCGGGCCGAGGTGGATGCCTTCGTGGGAGAAGCGAAGCAGTTTGATGATCTGACGATGCTGGCGATACGATACAAGAATAATGAATAACAGAGGAGAAACATTTTGTTTGGATTACTAATTCGGTACCTAAAAAGCTATTGGAAACAGATGCTCTTTGTGTTTCTCTGCGCGATCGGTCAGGCCTACACCCAGACAAGCCTTCCGAAATACTTTAACGACATCGTGAATAACGGGTTGTTGAAAGAGGATATGGATTATGTCTGGAAAACCGGTCTGATTATGTTGGGCATGACATTGGCCATGGGCGTGATCATGTCACTTGCAGGGTATTTTTCCGCTTATGTCACAGCCCGGTTTACGACAGGACTTCGGGCGGACATCTACAAAAAGGCACAGAGCTTTTCAGATCTCGATTATACGAAATTCAGCAAAGAAACCCTGCTGACACGTATCACCTCCGATACGACACAGATGCAGATCGTGGTGATCAATATGCTGCGAAATGCCTTGATCGTTCCTTTCGTGGCGATCTTCACCTTCATCCGGTGTATTTTTCTGGATGCGCCGATGTCTCTGGTTCTGGCAGGCGCCTTCATCCTGAGTGGATTTATCGTGATGCGCCGCAATCGCAAAAGCAAGGTATTATTTGCCGATACCCAGAAGAAAACCGACCGTATCAGCACGCTGATGAATGAAAAGCTCACCGGTATGCGTACCATCCGCGCTTTCGGTCGTCAGGAATACGAGGAGGACAAATTGACGAAGGCCAATGAGGAAGTACAGTCCTCTTCCGTCAAGGCTTCTATGTATGTCACGATCCTGCTGCCGCTCACCACACTGATCTTAAACTTCACCATCGTTGCCATCCTGTATTTCGGTCCCTGGCAGATGCGGAGCGGTCTGGTGACCCTGGCCGATCTCCTGACCTACATCCAGTACTCGACGATGCTGGCCAGCGGCTTCTCCACGTTGATGTCGATCGTGAACACCCTGCCCAAATGCGAGGTATCCGCCAACCGTATCAAGGAAGTATTGGATTACGAAACAACCGCTCAAGAAGGGGGAGAGGAGGAGGACTACTCCGGTGAAACCGGGACACTACCGGAGACTGTGGAAGGAGAATTGCGGTTTGAAGATGTCTGCTTCGGATACAGCGGAGCCCAGGACATGGTTCTGGAGAATGTCAGTTTTACCATCCCTGCCGGCAAGACAACCGCGATCGTGGGAGCGACGGGCAGTGGGAAAACAACCTTGCTGAAGCTGATTCTGCAGTTTTTCGATACGCATTACTTTGGGTCGATCTATCTGGACGGTGTGGATATACGGGGTGTGTCCGCCCACGATGTGCGCGAGCTTATCTCCTATGCACCGCAGAAGGCTGACCTCTTCAGCGGTACCGTGGAGAGCAATCTTCGGGTGGCCAATCCCCATGCTTCGGATGAGGATATCAAAAATGCCTGCGACCGGGCGATGGTCACGGAGTTTCTGGAGAGCAAGAACGCCGGACCGGATCTCCCTCTGACGCAGGGCGGAACCAATCTGTCCGGCGGACAGAGACAAAGGGTATCGATTGCGAGAGCCTTTGTCAAGGACGCGCCGGTGTATCTTCTGGATGATACCTTTTCGGCGTTGGATTTCAAAACCGACGCGGCTATCCGCAGTGCGCTGAAGGAATACTACGCGAACAAAACCATCGTTATGGTGGCACAGCGGATCAACACGATTATGAGTGCCGATCAGATCGTGGTAATGGATAAGGGCCGGATCGCGGCAACCGGAACCCACGACGAACTTATAAAAACCTCCGATATTTACCGTGAGATATACGAGACACAGACCGCACAGAGCGGAGATGCCCCGACTCTTCAGAAAGGGGGTGCTTTCGCATGAGTGATAACCGGACACAACCATCAAAGAAGCGAAAAAAGGCACGCAAAGGCACGTTTATGCGTCTGATGCGCCTCCTGGCACGCAAACGAAGCCTGGTGGTCTTCATCATCATCACCCTGGTTTTCAGCACGATTTTTGATGTTTTTACACCGAAGGTCATAGGATATATCACGGACAGCCTGCAGCTCACCGGAGAAGTCAACATCGATTTCGGCTATATCGGAAAAATGGTCCTGTTGCTGGCAGCACTGTATTTCCTCAGTGCACTGAGCCTCTGGCTGGTACGTCGTTCACTGGTCGTGGTCGCAGAGGATACCGCGTATGTGATGCGACAGCGTCTCCAGAAAAAGCTGCAGAAACTGCCACTGAGCTATCTCGACAGCCAGAAGCGCGGGGATGTGCTGGCACGCCTGACATCGGACATGGTGACGCTGACCAATATGATCCAGACCAATCTGTCGACCCTGTTTACCAAAATCCTGACCATCCTCGGTATTCTGGTCATGATGTTTGTCACGAATGTCTTTCTGGGGCTGATATTTATCGTGCTCCTGCCTCTGAGCATAGTCGTGATCAAGATCATCACCAAAGCGACGAAAAAACTGTTCGCCAAACAGCAGGCGGCTGTCGGTGAACTGAACGCCCATATCGAGGAGATGGTATCCGGGAACGACGTGATGCGTGCTTTCAACTATGAGGAACGTTCCTATGATCAGATGGACACAATCAACGAAAAGTTTTTCAAAACCTATCTCTCCTCCCGCACCTGGTCGGGACTGATCACTCCGGTGACCACCTTTTTGAATAACTTTGCCTATATCGTCGTGTGCGTAGCGGGCGGGATTCTCGCTATCAAGAGCATCCTGTCACTGGGTTCGCTGCAGGCGTTTCTGATCTACGCAAACAACATCTCCACTCCCATCAATACCTTTTCATCCATGCTGAATCAGGTACAATCGGGACTGGCCGCTGCCGACCGGATTTTCCAACTGCTGGAT
>JAFYBS010000161.1 GCA_017540125.1 Eubacterium sp. | reverse complement strand
TCATCCACCGCGACCTGAAACCGTCAAATCTGATTGTATCACCGGACGGCGTGGTACGGTTGATTGATTTTGATGCATCAAGAGTTTTTAAGGATAATCAGGAGAGGGATACCCGAACTTTGGGTACCACCGGCTATGCGCCGCCGGAGCAGTACGGCTACTCACAGACGGATGTCCGGAGCGATATTTACTCTCTGGGGGTAGTTCTGCAGGAGCTACTGTCGGACAAAAGGTCGGAAGGGCAGGATAAAAATACCATAAACAGTGCGAAATTAGGTTTGGAGCGAGAGAAGAAACCGTCTGTCTCCCCTGCTCTCGAACAGGTCATCCGACGCAGTACGATGTTTGCACCCGAGGCGCGGTATCAGACCATCGATGAGATGATGGACGCACTACGGCACCCACGGGGCAATCACTCCCGTTTCCGAATCTATATAGCTGCCGGAGCGGCATTGCTCGTCCTGCTGGTCGGAGGCTTTTTCCTATGGAATATGGTCTCAACAAACGAACCGGAAACAGAAAAAGCCGAAGTCATCCTCTCTACTATGGACTGGCGCACGGAAACATCGGTGGAGGCGGTGTACTACTACTGGTCGGAGTATCCGGAACGGACACCGGTGACCATAACTGCGTTTCAGGCGAAGGGACTGACTGCAGAGAGTATACAGGTTAGAAACAAAGACTCTATCTCCACCGACACGTTATCCTCCGGGGACTGGAGTCAGGACGAGTATGGATTCATCCATCTGAGTCCGTCCTATCTGGCCGGATTGAGTCCGGACACCCTTTACACGCTGGTGGTAGATTATGGAAGCTTACTGATGTCATTCCACGTGTGCAGCGTGGATGACCTGAAAAAGGTAGAGTACGGGGAACCCGGGTTGGCTCCCGGATACGTGGAGTACCTTCGTACAGAGCCTGGGGATATCTATACCAGCGTCACCAATTCGTTCGGCCGCAAACTTCTACGACTGGTTGATACCGAAACGCGGGAAGAACTGGATCCGACTTATTATGAATATGATGAAGAAAAACAAATTGTCCGTTTTCATCAGGCACTGTTTGACAACGTACCCAACGACGAATATCTGAACTACTTCCTGGTGTTTGATTCTTTGCCGGAGATCGAGGATCCGCCGATGGAGAAGGGCCCTGCCATCACCTTCCACGTACGTGACCGGGCGTACATCCGGCCGGAGCTGGAGCGCACCAGTTTCATCCTGTCTCATAATGATCCGGAGGACCTGGAGGTATCCATCGAGTGGAACGACGGTGAGGGCAATCTGCAGTATATCGCTCAGTCAGGAGAAACCGATGGTGATTCGATCCATCTGGCGGAGGACTGCTATTCTGTTACGGATGACGGGATACTTTTTCATAAAGAGTATCTGCAATCTCTGTCGCCCGGTGAGTACCAGCTGTTTCTTGAATTCGGTGATGTAGGGAGCATTCTGCATGTGACGGTTCGATAGAAAGAGTGCGGGTATGAATTGTGATGGCTTTATCAAAACAGGAGGAACCAATGAAAGAAAACACGTCACAACTAGCCAGCGAAATCTGCCGGATGCAATCCATGGATGGTTGGGAGAAAAAGCATGACGACGAACTGATCGAGGAGATGAGTCTGTCCGAGTTTCTCGATCAGCTTCTGTTGAGGTATGCCGTTCGGAAAAATGAGATCATCCGTCGTGCCAATTTGGATACGACCTATGGCTATCAGATCTTCCAGGGCAAGAAAAAAACGCCATCGCGGGAGAAACTCCTGCGCCTGGCGCTGGCGTGGCCACTCACGGTCGATGAGACCAAGCGGTTGCTGTATTATGGAAAAGCTGAAACACTGTATCCCCGCGTGCGTCGGGATGCCTATCTGATGTATGCAATCCACAACCGGTTCACAGTGTTGGAAACGGATCAGTATCTTTATGAACATGGAGAACCAACGCTCGGATAACACCAAACCTCACCAGCAGAACTCCTATATCTCCATCACCAGCCCGGCATGCATTTTCTCCACCTTGTTACCCAATGCATCACGCAGAAGCTCGCAAGCCCGGTCGCCGGTGCAGTGGCCGGTGATGATTCGCTGAACATCCACCGTTTTCAGGGTGTCGATAAAAGCCAGCACTTCCTCATCCCCGGACTCAAACAGATGAAATCCTCCGATGTATGCATATATCCCGGAGGAGTAGGCGGCCGTCACCTCATGTACGATGTTGGCAGCGCCGGCGTGTGAGCAGCTGTTGAAGATGACAAGGCCCTTTTCGGTCGGAAACACCAGTGTCTGTTCGTGAGAAAAATCGTCCGGAATATAATCCTTGTCGACCATTCTGTACAGTCCGGCTCTCGAGGCGATTTTTTCAAGTCCGTCTGTACTGTGGGCCAGAAGAGATGCGCCGGATGAACCGACGGGAATCGACATCTCATCGATATAGATCAGGCGATTCCGATAGCGATCGAGCATTCCTTTCGCAGGACCGATGTATCTCATTTTATCTCCGTGCTGACTGTAAAAAAACTCCCCTGATTCACGACGGAGGTACAGTTTCGCCTTATCATTTATCTCAAAAAACTTCTCAAACCCATCGGCATGATCATAGTGTGAATGTGACAGTACGGCATAGTCAACGGTTGTCAGGTCTACGCCCATCCGGAGTGCGTTCCGGTAAAACAGATTGCTTTTTCCCGCATCCAGCAGAATCCTGTTCTTCCCGTATTCGATATACAGCGATAAACCGTGCTCGCCCTCATAAGCGCCGTCCCCGGTGTTATCTGACAGAACAAATACATTCATATTTTATCTCTCCTATCGCTGTCCTCATCCTTATTGATCATCGGAAACAAAAGTAAACGTATGCTTTCCTTTTTTCTTCGATTCATACATCGCCGCATCGGTTCTCTCAAACAAGCTTTCCTTATCCGATGCGTCCTTGCCGTTTACAATTCCGACACTGATTGAAATCGACGGCAACCCGTCATCTGTATTCTCAAGCTCATCATTGATCTGATCGATCTTCGCTTCGATAAGCCTACGCTGCATACCGGAGGAATGAACCATAAATACCACAAACTCATCTCCGCCGAGTCGACATATACAGTCATCGTCACGGAATACACCCTTTAATACCTGAACCAGTTTGACGAGAACCTGATCGCCGGTTTCATGACCGTAGGTATCATTGATAGTCTTGAAATTATCGACATCCAGAAGCATCATATATGTTGTTTCGAGATCAATTCCGGACAGTAGAATTTCATAGCCGGCACGGTTGTACGCGCCGGTAAGCTCATCATGAGAAGCCTTATAATTCAAGTGCTCCAGACTCGTTTTGTATTGTGAATACATCTTGTTGTAGGCATGCGCCAGATAACGAAACTCATTGGCTCCCACCTCCGGAATAGGGCTGTCGGACTTGATTTTGTCTACCGCCTTCAGAACCGGCTTGATGCCGAGAATCGATGTGAGCCGGACCATAACCAGAATAGAAATAACCTGAATAAGAATGATGATACGGACGATGGTCAACTCAAGGTGAAGCGTGTCGAGCTCCTCTTCCTTTGCCCGGTTCATCAGGCTATCAACCTCATCCAGACTCTCCCGCATATCCTTTCGGATGAGATCCTTCTGATCATAATACTCGTCATTTAATACCAGCTCTGTCGCCCGTCGGATTTTGGCATCAGCGGACAGCGCTTTGTCCTCGTCGCTCAGTGTCACCGAGTCCAGAACCTCAGGATAATCTGTATATCCCTTGGCCTCTATCACCAGCTTCATGGCATAGTATTCCTGGTCCATCAGCTTTACGGAATTGGCCATAGCTTCCTTCAGTTGCGCCAACGCTGCCTGAGTCTTCTCATCAACATCCATCTTGGCGATAGCTTCTTCCCGCCTGTTTGACTCAAAAGCTTCCGTAAAGTATTGATCAAGGAACTGCTGGTCGCCGTTATTCGTGAATCGCTGGACCCGCTCCGTCAGATAATCCGAGGCATCCATCAGTTCATGGGCTGCCTTCTGCAGTTCCGTGTGTTGCTCCTCGGCATCCGCAAGTCGCTGAAAAGTATTCGTCAGGCGAAAGGTTGAATACACCACGATTCCTGACATAACAACCATTGTAATAATCAACCAGATATGGATTGTACGAAGTGACAAGCCACTCTTTTTATTCTTTTTCACCTTTTCTGACATAACTATCTCCTCCTATGAACGTAATATACCACAAATAATGAATGTCTGCAAGTGGCTAACGCATATATGTCCGTTCCGAAAAGCAGATAAAACAGTTGATTTTTTCAGTTTGATTTGATATCACGTTTAACAAAGGGGGCATTATGAAAAGAGACATGTATCACTCCTTCTCGGGTATAATACCCTTTTTATAGGCATCAAGGAGCTCCCTAAGCCCCCTGATCTCCTGCCTTAAGGAAACACCCTCATCCGTATCTGCTACCGTCCTTCTGTTTCCGGTTCTATCAACCACTTGGAGATGAGAGTGTATGTCACTTCCGCGATTTACCGCCTCCTCTACACCTTCAAAGGGCTCATGAGCCGCAAGAAGCATGCCGTAGGAATGATAAATAAGAGTGTAGCCGGCTATTCCGGTTTTATTATGATAAGCCCTTGAAAATCCCCCATCTATTATAAGGAGTTTACCTCCACACCTTATAGGTGATTGACCGGATTTTGCCTCCACAGGTACGTGACCGTTTACTATATGAGATGTATTTGGATCAAGCCCGAAATCACGTAGTATCATTTCTGCTGTTTTTACCTCATCCAATAACTGATAGTAAGGGTTTTTCAACTCCTTTTTTAGGGAGGCATCTTCAATATAATAATGCTCAAATGTTGCCATCTTGTTTTTGCCGAAAACCGGTGAATGAGAGCTTTCCCATAGAAAAAGCATCATATCAAGACTGTTTGTTTTTTCATTGGTATCAGATGAGTATAATCCGTTTTTTATCACGGATTCTATACGATCATACAGCGCCTTGCCTTTGTATTTTTCGCCCTCTATTTCAACCTCTAAAAACTGTCCTTTTTCATCAAAAGGAACACAGCCGTGATAGAGAAGATTGCCGTTACATATACGATACAGACTTCCGCGGTTATATAAAAATCTCACATGCTTTTGCAACTTTTCTGAGTTTAAAAATGCGTCTCTTAGACGATCCATTAACTCCGTTTCCTCTTCCGTAAGACGATAAGGATCGGACCAGTCAACAGTCGGAAATCCCATATCTCTCATGGGGTAGTTCACACCGTCTATATTTACCGTACCTGCCTTTGGATCCACTCTGTCAAGTAACAGCCTGTTATCCATATGATATTCCGGATGCCGTTTTATAACCTGCCCCTCGAGCTTAAACTGCAGCACTGTGATAGCACGGTGCATCTTCTCATCGAGCTCAACATCATAGACATCATTGTCTGCTGTCCTCAGTCTGAATACTCCCTTACACGGGACATCGGCATAGGTCTCCATGGCAAATCGCGCAAGCGGGATAAGGTTTATCCCGTATCCGTCCTCAAGCGTGCTTAAGTTTCCATACAGGGCGCTGTTTCTGATAACATTTGCGATTAATGCATCTGATCCCGCTGCTGCTCCCATCCACTCTATATCATGGTTACCCCATTCAATATCAACATTATAATGCCCCATCAGCTCATCGAGTATTCGGTCGGGATATCTGCCCCTGTCAAATATATCACCGATTACATGAAGCCTGTCTACGATCAGGCGTCTGGTCAGATATGACAGATCCGCTATCAGCGACTCTGACAATCCCGTGGATATAACCGTGTCTATGACTTTTTCATAATAAGACTCCTGGTTTGACTCATCCATGCGATAACTAAGGAGCTCTTCTATAAGCCGCAAAGACCTTACGGGTATGGCTTCCCTGACCTTTCTTCTTGTGTATTTTGTAGATGCCGTACGACATATTCTTACCAGATGATACAGGTTACTTCGATACCACTCATCCATATCGATTTTTTCACGCTTTTTAGCCGCTATCTTTTCTTTTGGATAATAAATAAGGGCAGCCATGGATCGCTTTTCCTCCATGGACGCGCCCTCACCGTATTCATCATCTATCTTTCTTTTGATGGCTCCGGAGCCGTTTCTCATGATATGCATAAACTGATCGTACTCACCGTGCAGATCCGTGATAAAATGCTCGGTTCCGGCGGGCAGAGTGAGCTTTGCATTCAAATCGACGATCTCACACGCCGCGCTTCTTATAGTAGGGTAGCTCTTAGAGAGCGCCCGAAGATATCGGATATCGGTAGCAGCCATACACATCCCTCCTGTCGATCTCGTTTATATTCATTTATATTATTGTGGACCGATTTATATTCTTTAATGATAGACTCCACCACACGCAACAATGGGAGCCGTTTCTAATTCCTATTATCGCATATGTTTATACTCTTGTCAAACTCTACCGTAGAGTTGATTTGAGTGTTTGAACATATCCCGGTTAAAAATGTCCGGTCGCATAAAAGCCCTTGCGTATGCGGGGCTTTTGTCATATAATGAGAAGTGTTGATAACAAGGACACACGCTGCTTACAGATGAATGGAAAGCATTTTGATGAAGAAGAAGCATAGAATTATTCAGATTATATTCTTACTGATAACAGCAGGATGGATGTTGATGACGTTTTATATGTCATCACGACCTGCGGTAGAGTCCTCGGATATGAGCGAGGGGCTGGGGCTGTGGCTGGCCAGGCTTTTGAAGCCGGATTATGACAGTCTGCCTGCCTCGGAATGGATGGCGTATGTGGATGTGGTTCACACGGTTGTCAGAAAAATTGCTCATTTTTCCGAGTATTGTTTGCTGGGGGTCTGGATTGGAGTAGACATCTATTTATGGCCGGTATCTGCCATCCGGAGGGAGGAGTCTTCCGGGGATTGTATGGCAGATCGGCGAAGTATGAAAAGTGTGTTTTTATTCTCGTGGATTATGGCGTCTTTGTATGCAGTAACAGATGAGGTTCACCAGCTTTTTGTGGAGGGACGCAGCGGGGAAGTATTGGATGTGCTGATCGATTCCGGAGGCGCGCTGACCGGAGCAGCTTTGGTATGCTTGGTGCTCTCGTTAGTCCGTCCTGTCAGATCCGACGTGGCCGGACGTGACATTTCTGAAAACAGAGGGGGTGCCGAGAAATGAGCAAATGGACGGAGATACCGGGATGGGATCTGCCGAGTCCGGAAAACAATGCCCGGTGTGAACGGTTTCAGCCGGATCATTTTTCTAATAACGGAATAAAAATGGGGGTCCGCTACTACAAAAATCCATCCGGAAAAAAAGGCCTCCCTCTCGTATTGTTTTTACATGGTGCGGACACATGCGGAACGGATAATGTAGGTCAGATCGCGCTTCATGATGTGGGGACGATATTCGCCGATCCGGACTGGCAGTCGGAACATCCCTGCCACATCCTGGCGCCGCAGTATGCGAAGGGAGAACATTGGGCGCTACCGCCTGTGACGGAGTATACTTATGAGCTTACAATGCATTATGCCGATCTGTTCCAAGCGGACAAATCGCGTCTCTATGTGTATGGATACAGTGCCGGCGGCATAGGGATTTTTTCGTTGTTGAAGCAGTATCCGGTTTTTGCCGCGGCGATTCCGATTTGCGGGGCTACCGAGGATTCGGCGATGGATGACCTTCTTCGGACGCCGATGTGGCTGTATCACGCGGAGGATGATCGGATGGTCAGTCCGGATACTTTTGAAATTGTGTATTACAAGATGCCGCATATCGGTTCCAATGTGATCTATGACCGGATGTGTCGGCTTGGACATAGCGATATTCACTATACCAGAATTCCGAAGGGAGAGATGATGGAAAAATATCATCTTCATCCTCATTGTACATGGGTTTTGATGGGTGAGGATCGGGAAGCGAAGGAATGGTTGTTTCAGCATTCTCTCAGTTAAGGATTGTTTAAGAATTTCCCTGTTATAATACAGACAGAACAAAACGGAAGTTACACATGCGGTGTCTCGCACGCAGTGCTCGACAGGGGGGATTCATATGAATAAAAAAAATAGTAACTTCGGAAAGTTTATGCTGCTCTGGTCGGGGGAGCTGGTCTCCTCGATCGGAGGCGGACTCACCAGCTTCGGTCTGGGTGTCTATGTTTTCAATCAGACCGGAAGCGCGGCGCAGATGGCGTTGATCACGCTTTTGGGATTTTTGCCGACCTTTTTATTCAGCGTTCCGGCCGGTGTTCTTGCCGACCGTTATGACCGGAGAATTCTGATGATGATCGGGGACGGATTTTCCGCCTTCGGCATCCTCTATATCCTGATCTGTATGATGCAGGGACCGGTGGCCATCTGGCAGATCGGAATCGGCGTTTTTGTCAGTGCTTCGTTTCAGGCGCTTCTGGCACCGGCATATCAGGCGACGATCACGGATCTGTTGACCAAGGAGGAATACTCGCGAGCCAGCGGTCTGGTCAATATCGCAGCGAGCTCCCGCTATCTGATTTCGCCGATGATAGCCGGATTTCTCCTGACAGTAAGTGATGTCAAGCTTCTGATGATCATCGATATCTGTACATTTTTCCTGACGGTAACATCCACCCTTGTGGTGAAGAAGGGGATTGCGACCAAGAAGACGGAGGAGAAAGAAACCTTTGGCGAGAGTCTGAAAAATGGTTGGCGCGCGATTCACGATCGACGGGGTGTGTTCGTTCTGATCCTGGTATCTTCGGCTATCACGCTTTTCATGGGTGTGTTCCAGATTCTGGCGGAACCGATGGTGCTGGCTTTTTCCGACGCGAAGACGCTGGGAGTTACCGAGACAATTTGCGCCAGCGGCATGTTGGTTTCGAGTATTTTTCTGGGGATTCGTGGAATTAAAAAGAATTATGTGCGGGTATTGTCGCTGTCCCTGATGATGGCAGGTGTAGCGATCTTCGGTTTCGGTATGTGGGAAAACATCCTGCCGATGGCGATCTCCGGATTCGGATTCTTTCTGATGCTTCCGTTCGCCAACAACTGTCTGGATTATCTGGTGCGAACCAACATCCCTGATGAGCTGCAGGGACGCGCTTGGGGACTGATCGGATTTCTCTCGCAGATCGGCTATGTGATCGCGTTCGGGGCATCGGGTTTACTGTCAGACTTTCTCGGAAAAACCTTTGACATCGGTGTGGGACGCGGGGCTGCACTGGTGGTACAGGGCTCGGGAGTATGCCTCTTCCTGATTGCCTTGGTACTGCTCCGGTTGAAGAGTGTCAGAGAGACGGAGCATCCATCGCTTGATCATTCTCCGGAGGAAGTTGAGTGAAAACGGAATTACTCAGTGAATGACCCGCACACGGAAAAATGAATCGTCAGGAAAGCTGATTCAGCAGAAGGAAAAATCCTACAATTCCGACACCGTTGACCAGGTGTACATACCACTGATCCACCAGTAGGCCGATGAACTCTCTGATATAGGCATTGGGGAAAAAGTAGGTTTTGGTCGGAGATGAAATTCCCTTCGCGTGGTAGCCTATTTTTGCGGATAGAATATAGCCTCGAAGCACATGATAATTGGTGGTTGAAAAGGCTATTTTTTTCTTTTTGATGTTTTCACATTGACTTTCAATTACCTTCTTTGAAAACAGTAGATTCTCATAAGTGCTGGTACTTTTATCTTCGTTCAGGATTTGTTCGGAAGGGATATTTTTATCTGTCAGATATCGGGTCATCGCTTCGCTTTCAGAGATGACCTCATCCGGTCCCTGTCCTCCGGAGGGTACAAATACAGCGTGTTTTCCGGTGGATTTAAACTGTTTTTTTTCGAATGTCAAAGCGCTGTCTACCCGACCGCGAAGAAGGGGTGTCAGGGTCCCGTCTTTTCGGATGCCGCAACCCAGGATGATGATATAATCCCTGTCGTAGAGAGTGTGGTATTTTACCGCCAGATAAGAACATATAACCGTCGAGATGAACAGGCACTCAAAATAACACAGAATATAGACAGCGGAGCGTGAAACAAAATTCGGCAGATTCAGAGGGGACAGGATATCAAACGGATTCAGAGCGATGATCGTTCCGCTCATCCACAAAATACCGAAGAAGATCCCCAACCCGTTGATCGGACGTTTTCCTTCGTGTCGGATCAGCCAGATATTACTGATGATGAGAAAGCCGGACATGAGAAGCATCGGGATGAATAACAGTATTAAAGTATAATATCCGATATCCGATACAATCCGGACAAAATCATGAAACGTTTTTACTACATTGTTCAGTAGTTTATAGAGGGTAAAGAGTAACAAAACAAAGGTGAAGATAGCGACGCTTCCGCACGCAATCATAAGGTGGGAAAAATCACCCCGCATGCGACATTCGACGAACTCCCAGGCCGTGATGATGATAGTTAAAAGCAACATAAATACGATAGCATAGATGGCGATATCATATCCGCTGAAACTGCCCAGATTCCGGTCGAGGATCAGATCAAAAAACCATACCTCCAGTTCGGAGTGGTAATTCCACTCGGATCTTTCTCCGTTCGGATATCCTGTGGATAAATGGATGTCAACATTTGTTTTTCCTCTATCCAAAGCTTCAAAGACGAAGATGATTTCGCTGTCTTGCGATATATAGGCATCGGTACACTTTACCACAGAATTGTCACTGTATGCGACGGTATAGTTTGTGATTTTATCCGCGTTCTCGGGGTAATAATTGGTCTGAAGATAATAAGTACTTCCCCGGCTCAGGATACCCAGGATAGCCAAAAGGACAGTGATGACAATCCCGATATTCAGTCCTTTGATTCGCAAGTTATTTTTTTTCACTCATAACCCCCACTGAAATGCCAAAAAAATCCCCACGGGCAAAACCCGTGGGGATGCTTCCAACCGAAAGAAAAGAACAAAACAAGCTCTTTATCGAATCAAAAACCCAAAGTCGTTCTGCCACTGAGCAAAAGCTCTTGCCTGCTGCTCACGCTGTGTATTCTCCTGCTGAGCCTGCGTGTTCTGCGGATTCTCGAGATCCTGGAGAACCTGAGCTCTTGTTTTGGCGTTGATATTGTTATTCGAATCTTCATCAAAAGCTGTATCGATTGCTTTCATATCGCGATCGACACGATCCTCACGATAGATATCCTTCGCGAGCTGTTTATCCGTGTCAGTCAGAGACTGTTTCGTCTCCTCAACCTTTTCTTCGCGGTTTTTGATCTCCGTACGGTAATCGTTCTGGGAGATCTCACCACGCTGAGCCATCTGCTGAAGCTGGGCGTTGGTATAACCGGCAAAATTGGTGATATTCTCTTTGCGTGCGTCGTCTTCCTGCTGTTTCTGCTGAACCTGCTGACGTTCCTCACGATCCTCATCCCGTCTCTCGGTCTGACGCGCCTTCTTCTCTTCGTCGTCCAGTTCGGCTTTTACCTGCTCACGGATTTTCTCACGAACCTTCTGTTGTTCCTCGACGCGCTGTTCTGTCGCGCTCTTCTCGTCATTCTGAACGGCTTTGTTGTCCTTGTCTTCGGTTGGTTTGGGTTGATCCTTCTCGCGAGCAGCATTCTGCTCTCTCTCAAGTCCCTTCTTGCTGATCTCAAGCTGGATGCCGTCATCCGGTTTCTGTGTGATGGCCGTATTCTCACGGCGCATCTCCTCGGCAGCAGACTTGCCGGCCTGCTCCCTCTTCACCTCGGATTTGGCACTGGATTCTACCTGAGACTCCACCCGCTTCTCGACAGCGGCGCGGTTGACTCCGGTATTCTGCGTCCTTGCGGTCTGCTGTGCGGCAGACTGTGCTGCGGTATTCTGTTTTACCTGAAAAGAATTCGCATTTGTGTTAATCATAGCGAACACCCCGCTTTCCTGCTTCCATGCATATGTTGCACGAGAAAAATGTTCTTCCCGATTCGCCTACCTATACTTACTATAAGTATACGGCAGAAATGTCAAAAAGTCAAGGAAATATAAGGAGTTTCGTAAAATTTCGTAGAATTTGCTTTTTTATCGCTTATGTGCTATAGTAACTTCGAATTGTGGTTCGAATTCATAATCAGAAGGAGTTGTAAAAATGGATTCTAAAAATGTATTGACACTGATCGCGTTTGCCTGTTATCTGCTGCTGATGATCGGCGTCGGGGTCTATCAGATGAAAAAGACCAAAACAACGGAGGATTATTTTCTCGGAGGCCGCGGACTGGGAGGCTGGGTCGCAGCGTTGTCGGCGCAGGCATCGGATATGAGTGGCTGGTTGTTGATGGGACTGCCGGGAGCGATCTACATGTTCGGAACCGGTCAGGTATGGATCGCCATAGGACTTTTCATCGGAACGGTGTTGAACTGGGTATTTATCGCGAAGCCTCTGCGCCGCTATACGATCGTGGCAGGAAACTCCATGACGCTTCCGGAGTTTTTCAGTAACCGTTTTCATGACAAAAAGAAGATCCTGATGACTATATCATCCATCGTAATCACAGTATTTTTCCTGGTGTATACAGCATCGGCGCTGGCATCCGGAGGAAAGCTTTTTAATCAGGTTTTCGGTCTGGATTATCATGTGGCGATGCTGATCGGCGCGGTGGTTATTCTGGCCTATACATTTATGGGAGGATTCTTGGCGGTTTGTAACACGGATTTCGTTCAGGGGGCGCTGATGTTTATCGGACTTCTGACAGTGCCGATCCTGGCTTATATCGCTATCGGCGGAGATGTGAGCGGTTCCCTGGCGGCGAACGGCATGGTTGACCCGAATTATCTGAATATCGCTTATTCGGCCGGAGAACCATATCCGATCACGTCGATTCTGTCAGACCTGGCCTGGGGTCTCGGATACTGCGGAATGCCACACATCCTGGTGCGTTTTATGGCGATAAAAAGCGAGAGAGAAATCCGTAAATCCACGGTGATCGCAACCGTATGGGTAGCGATATCTCTGGGGGCTGCGTGCATCATCGGTATCATCGGACGTGCCTATGTGATCCCGGCTTTGACAGAAAACAATAAAGAATACGAGAATGTATTTATCCGGATGATTCAGGGGGTATTCTCCGACAACGGTCTGCTGGTTTTCATCGGAGGAATCTTCCTCTGCGGTATCCTGGCGGCGATCATGTCAACCGCCGATTCCCAGTTGTTGGTTTCGGCATCTGCCGTATCGAAGGATATCTTCAAGGGAATCATCAAAAAAGACGCGCCGGACAAAAAAGTGCTTCTGATCAGCCGTATTACCGTGTTGGTGGTGGCAGCCATCGCGATCCTGATCGCATGGGATCCGAACTCCTCCATCATGAAGCTGGTATCCGATGCATGGGCCGGGTTGGGAGCGGCCTTCGGTCCGCTGGTTGTGCTCTCGATTTTCTGGAAACGGACGACGCTGAGCGGCGCGATAGCCGGCATCATCACCGGTGGAGCATTTGTAGTCCTGTGGGATTATATACCGTTTGGCGGTCAGACGATGTATGAGATGACAGGGTTGTATTCGCTCCTGATCGGATTCTTCCTGGGACTGGCTATGATCGTGATCGTCAGCTTGCTTTCGAAAGCACCGTCGAAGGAAATCCTGGATGAGTTTGAGCAGATGAAAAATTACACGGAATGAGGTAATACTTGAGGTACAGGGCGTTTATCAGTTACCGGCACGGTGACATCGACGAAGAGGTTGCCGTGCAGGTACACAGAGAAATCGAAAAATACCGGATTCCCGGCCGAATCGCGAAGCAGTCCGGAGAGAGAAGACTCGGACGTGTTTTTCGTGATGCGGATGAACTCCGGGCGGCGAGTGACCTGTCGGCGGTGATCCGGTCGGCACTGGATGAATCGGAGTGGCTTATCGTGATCGCAACGCCTCGATACCGGGAATCCAGATGGTGTCTGGAGGAGATCGAATACTTTTTACAGTTGAGAGGTCGCGAACGAATTCTGGTGATCCTGGCGGAGGGTGAGCCGCAGGACAGCTTTCCGACTCAGCTGACGGAGGAGATCCGGGACGGTCAACGTGTGGAGATCGAGCCTTTGGCTGTGGATGTACGCGCTTCATCAACTCGTGAAATGATAAAAAAAGTCCGGCAGGAACGGTTTCGTTTGTTTGCGCCGATGCTGGAGGTCTCCTACGATGACCTCAGACAGCGGCAGCGGGAGAGACGGATGCGACGGATTGCCGTCCTGACCGTTACTGCCTTTATTATTCTCGGCGGTGTACTCGGTGTGATCACCGTGAAAAATATCCAGCTGAACCGTGCTTACGATGCATTGGATCAGTCCAATCAGGAGACGCTGCGGGGGGAGTCCTATTATCTGGCAGAGTATGCGGATGAAGCCTACCGGAACGGGGACTCGATGACGGCGTTGATGCTGGCGCTTCAGGCCCTCCCAAAGGATCTTGCGCAGCCGGAACGACCGTTGGTTACACAAGTGGTGAGATCACTTACGCAGGCGCTGGGTGTGTACGATTATGTAGATGGATACAAGCCGGGCGCATTTTTCGAGAGAGAGGGAGAAACATACGATATCCGGACTCAGGTCAGTGAGGACGGCAGCCGGATACGAATTGAGAGTTACACCTATACAGCAGGAAATATCCTGGGTCGTGAAGTCAAGGTGTGTTCACTTCCGGATGGAAGGGAACTGTGCCGTTATACACTTTCTCCGATCAGTCGGACGGTAGATCATGCGGAGGGAGCCGGTTCCTGGCTTTCGAAGGACGGAAAAAAACTGATTTATCTGGGGGGAGACGGAATACACTTTGTCCGGATTGATGACGGGGAGGAGGAGTATTTCGTTTCGGATCCGGCGGATGAACTGAAGGTCGGAAGCAGCGGACAGACAATCGTAACGATACACTATGAGGATCACAGACTTTGCAGCTACGACGGGCAGGGAGAAAAACAGATTGACTGCAACCTCGGGGAAGAGTTGAATTACGTTCTGGGAGAGATATCTCCCGGGGAGACCAAGGTAGCGCTGGCGACCAACACGGAAGAAATGTCCGGGGTGGTTACGATCGATCTGAAAACCGGAGATACCCCGCTCATCAGTATGCCGGGGTTGTGCACCTGTGTGAAGTTTATTGACGAAAACCGGTTATGCTTTTTGCTGAAGGATGAAACCGACGGACTGAAGCATATCGTTCAGTATGATCTGGAGAAAGCAGATCAGGGATATCTGTGCAACGCGGACTGGGATATGAGGACGATGACGCTCACCTCACGGGAAACCTGTTTGTACCATCACGAGAATAAGGTTTATGAGGTAGACTGTAATTCCAAACGCGGAAAAAAACTCTGGGAAAAAGTGTTTTCCTCATCGGTAATATCGGTGGCGGAAGGGGAAGGGATCATCGCCGTCAGCTGTATGGATGGTTCGGTCAGTTTTTTTGACGGGGCGTCCAAAAACAGGATCGATACCCAGGCGGGAAACGGGGAACCCTTTACGGTGATGACGGTGGACGGCCGTACGGCGACCCTGCGGGATTACTGGGGAAAAGAACTCCGTGTTTACCGGCGGGCGGATCACGATGGAGAGTCGGCATTCTCTATGGCGGGAGGAAAACCGTTGACGGAAATACCGGATGCCTGGTACACCTGCGGATCGTTAGAGGGAAAAGGGTTTATGCTGGGATTCCGGAACGATGCCACGGATCAGCTGGCTGTTTTTTCGGAAACGAATTCGATGGAGAAAGAGACGTCGCTGAATGAACTGGGTCTGTCCTCTTTCGACAATGTGTCACTGGAGTTACGAGATTACCTGTGGGTGCAGGATTATGACAGTGACCGGGTATTGCATTTTGACCGGAAAACCATGCAGCTTCGGATGGAAATCAGTGACGATGATTATTATTACTATTCCGAGGATGGAGAGACGGTATTTGTCACAGAAAAAGAGTCCGGTACGAACCGGTTGAAGATGTATCGTGCCGCCACCGGAGAAGAAGAAGCAGAATCGGTGGACATCGGGAAGGATGACCGCGGAATGTCGATTGGCGGATATCTGGTGACCGGAGATAAGGAGAGCATCCGGATCCGAAAGGCTGATAGTGATCCGGATTCGAAAGATGTCGTCGACATCCCGGATGCGGTTCTGTATGGCGGCAACCTGGCCAGGGGTCTGGTGTTCTATCGGAGTGTGGATGAAAAACACTGGACAGTTTACGATGTGAAGGAAAACCGGGTTGTCTGCGAGGGGGATTCCGGTGCTTATACAAATACGGTATTTTTTGGCGGGAACCGGTATCTGTTAAACGATTATCGTGTGGTTTATGACATGGATACGTGGAAACCGGTATTGGATCTGTCCGAGCTCGGTAACAGTGTTTTCGGTGTGATGACGACGAATTCGCTGCCTTATTTTGTAGTATGGTGTCAGGAAAGTGAGACCGGTGAATCGGAGCGGGATACCGGGTTCGGAATGGCGTATCTCTATGAAAAAGAAGGAGACGGGGAAATCATCGGCGTGATTCCCGGATTTGTTTCGATGACACCGGAGGGAAAAATCCTGGTTTATGATGGTGCCTACGATCTGTATGAAGTAAGCGTTCTCTCAACCGGAGAACTTGTCAAAATGGCGGAGCATACACTGGGGGATCGGCAGCTGACAGAAGCGCAGAGAAAACGGTATCATCTTTTTGAAGGACAGGACGATTGACTGTGAAAAAGGAGGAAGACCGGATTGAATAAACTATGGAAAAGAAAACGGATACTGGTGCTTTTTATCGCGATAATTCTGGTTTTGTCGATGGGGGGTGTGATTCCGTCGACGATGCCTACGGTTTCTCTCGCGTTGGAGCAGGATACGAGTGACGGATACTATAAGATCGGATCGTTTTCGGATCTGCTGGATATGGAAAACATGATCAACAACGGCACCAGTATGGTTGCTACTTACAAATTCAAACTGACAAACAATATCGTCTGCACCGCGAATACCGGAAACACGATTTCCCAGTCAAATCTCAATCAGGTTACGTTTTCGGGAATATTTGACGGAAAAGGACATACGATCAGCAATCTCATCATCGATGGCACGAACGGTAACCTGGGATTGTTTCAGAAAACGAATAATGCCACGATAAAGGATTTGACTATGACCGGCTGTACGGTAAACGTCGATTCCACCGGCGGGGATGCCTCCGGCTTCGGATTTATCGCGGGAGAAATGGTTGGAGGAAGTGTATCGGGTGTTACGATCAAGAGCTGCAAGATTAATGACTCCAAAGCCAATGATTCCTCGTTTACGGGACGTTATAGTAATGTCGGGATGGTAGCCGGTTCAACAAGTCAAACAACCATGACGGGAATTACGATTTCCGAAAATAACATGACGATCCCGGCTGCTCATCAAGGAACAAATGTCGGCGATGAAAAAAGCACCAGCGGGAATGAGCCGACAGCGGGACAGACTACCACAGCTGTCACCACGCCGAAACCTACGGTGAAACCGACAACCGCTCCCACGTCGACTCCTGATCCGACACCGACGTCGACAGCTGATTCGACGCCTACACCGGCCCCGACCGCGACGCTCGTACCGACGCTGTCTCCGGCGGTCCCCTCGTTCCTGCCGACAGCGACGCCGGGACTGACTGCGACCCCGGAGCCGACAGCTACGCCGGAACCTACGAAGGAGCCTCTGAAAAAAGGCGATATCATTCAGAAGGGAACGGGCCGTTACCGGGTTCTCGATGGAAACAGTGTTGGGTATTCCGGCACGACGGGCAAGGTCGGAGCCAAAGTGGTGATCCCGGATACGATTACTACCGAGGACGGTCGGGTACTTCGGGTAACCCGTATCCTGCAAAAGGCATTCAACGGTGAGACGAACCTGAAAATGATAGTTTTCGGTGCTTATATCGAGGTGGTGGAGGCTTCGGCTTTTCGAAACTGTACCTCGTTAAAAGTGGTCAAAAGCTCACCGGTTCTCCGGATCATCGACAAGAAAGCGTTTTTCAACTGCAGGAAACTGAAGGAAGCCAGGTTCCCGAAAACGCTGGTAAAAATCGGTGCTCGGGCGTTCAAAAACTGTCTTAAACTGAAGCTTTTTATCATGGGAGATAAGTTCCCGGACTCATCGAATAAAACATTTGCCGGTGGCGGGTCGGACAGGATGAATCTGTGTGAGGCTTCGGAACAGGAAGAAGGACTGCTTCATCTCCGGGAAGTCATCAACATCTCCATCGGAGCCGGGGTGTTCCAGAACTGTCAGAATCTCCAACGGGTGGTGATCAACTGTCAGGTGAGAGTGATCGGAAATTCCGCTTTTTCCCGATGCACGAAGCTTTCAGCCATCGTCGTGTATTCCAAACAGCTGCAGACCGTCGGCGGATCGGCGTTGAAGGGGGTACATGATTGTCGGATTTCCGTGCTGAAGGTGAAACTGAAGGTCTATAAAACATTATTTAAAAATAAAGGCCAGGGAAAAAAGGTAGTGGTAGCGAAGATGTAGGGATTAAAAATGGAATACTGTTTTGCGCCCCTGGAGGGGATTACGGGATCGGTCTTTCGTTGTTGTTATGATCGGCATTTCGGCGGGATCGATGTGTACTACACCCCGTTTGTCACCACGCGTGACGGGGGGATCATGAAAAAGAAGGAAAAGCGAGATATTCTGCCGGAGAATAATCCCGGACTGAATCTTGTTCCGCAGATAATGACGAACCGGGCTCATGAGTTTATCCGTGCTTCCGAACATATGGAGGAGATGGGATATCGGGAGGTCAATCTGAATCTCGGCTGCCCGTCCGGTACGGTTGTTCCCAAAGGAAAAGGGGCCGGATTTCTGCGACACCCGGAGGAACTGGATCGGTTTCTGGAGGAGATTTTTGATGGTTGTCCCATCGCGATATCCATCAAAAGCCGGATCGGGTTTTCCTCGCCGGAGGAGTTTCCGAAGCTTCTGGCCATCTTCAACCGCTATCCGGTCAAACAGCTGATCCTGCACCTGCGCACACGGAAGGAGATGTATTCGGGTCAGGTTCATATGGAGGCTTTTACCTACGCCTGTCAAAATGCGACCATGCCCCTTTGTTATAACGGTGATATCCGGACAGAGGAAGACGTGAAAAGAATACAGGATACGGTTGGCGATGTGAAGCCGGTTTCCTCCGTGATGATCGGCAGAGGCTTTCTGTCCTATCCGGGATTCGTGGGGAATCCGGAGAAAAAGGGTGACTATACCGACCGGCAGAGAGTGTTGGCGTTTGTCCGTGACCTGGAGGAGGTGTATTCCCGGGTGTTGTTCGGAGAGACTCCTTTGTTGTTCAAAATGAAAGAATTGTGGTCGTTTTTGAAGGATAGTTTTCCGGATGGTGATCAGTTGTTTCGACGGATAAAAAAGGTCCGTCGGATTTCGGAGTATCACAGAATCATAGATTGTTTATAAAAAAATACGAAAAATGCAAGTATAATATGACGAAACAATGCGAAATATCCCGCTCTTGCCATTTTTATGGATGTGTGGTAAACTTTGCAATAGTATTAGTATATGTGATATGCGAGCTCCGGTTCGCATGATGGAGCCG
>JAFYBS010000160.1 GCA_017540125.1 Eubacterium sp. | reverse complement strand
GAACAGTGACAGCGTAAAACAAGGCATGGCCACCGCGCCGCAGCGTTCCCTTTTTAACGCCCTCGGCATGACGAAAGAAGAGCTTGACCGTCCTCTCGTAGGAATTGTCAGCTCTTACAATGAAATCGTCCCCGGCCATATGAACCTGGACAAAATCACCGAAGCCGTCAAACAGGGTGTCGCCATGGCGGGCGGAACTCCCATCGTCTTCCCGGCCATCGCCGTCTGTGACGGAATCGCCATGGGACATGTCGGCATGAAGTATTCCCTGGTCACCCGCGACCTGATCGCCGACTCCACCGAGTGTATGGCCAGAGCCCATGCGTTCGACGCGCTGGTGATGATCCCTAACTGTGATAAAAATGTTCCCGGACTTCTCATGGCGGCAGCCAGAGTGAACGTCCCCACCGTGTTTGTCAGCGGCGGACCGATGCTGGCCGGTCATGTACAGGGTAAGCGTACCTCCCTCTCGAGTATGTTCGAGGCGGTCGGAGCGCATGCCGCAGGAAAAATGACCGAGGACCAGGTGGACGATTTTGTTCAGCATGCCTGCCCGACCTGCGGTTCCTGTGCCGGTATGTATACCGCCAATTCCATGAACTGTCTCACCGAGGCCATCGGTATGGGACTCCGCGGAAACGGAACCATCCCGGCTGTATACTCCGATCGAATCAAGCTGGCCAAGCACGCCGGCATGGCCGTGATGGAGATGCTGAAGAAAAATATCCGCCCGCGGGATATCTTGACGGAGAAGGCATTTCAGAACGCTCTGACCGTGGATATGGCGCTGGGATGCTCGACCAATACCATGCTCCATCTTCCTGCCATCGCACATGAGGCAGGGGTGGATATCAACCTGGACATCGCGAATGAAATCAGCGACCGGACCCCGAACCTTTGCCATCTGGCACCGGCCGGACCGACCTATATGGAACAGCTGAATGAAGCCGGCGGTGTCTATGCCGTGATGAACGAGCTGGACAAGAAGGGACTTCTGAACACTGACTGTATGACGGTGACCGGAAAAACCGTAAAAGAGAATATACAGAACGCGATCAATCTCGATCCCGAAGTGATCCGACCGGTTGATAACCCGTACAGTGAGACCGGTGGTATCGCTGTTCTCAGAGGAAACATCGCGCCGGACGGCGGTGTCGTGAAGCGTTCCGCTGTGGTACCGGAGATGCTCACACACGAAGGCCCGGCACGGGTATTTGACTGTGAAGAAGACGCCATCGACGCAATCAAAGGCGGCAAAATTGTCGAAGGAGATGTCGTAGTGATCCGTTATGAAGGACCGAAGGGCGGACCGGGAATGCGCGAGATGTTGAATCCGACTTCTGCCATCGCCGGTATGGGACTGGGTTCCACTGTAGCCCTGATCACGGACGGACGGTTCTCCGGAGCCAGCCGTGGCGCTTCCATCGGACATGTTTCACCGGAGGCAGCAGTAGGCGGACCGATCGCTCTGATCGAGGAGGGCGATATCATCGCCATCGACATTCCGGCGAATACGCTGAATGTCAAAGTGTCCGATGAGGAACTGGAAAAGAGACGTGCCGCCTGGACACCGAGAGAGCCGAGGGTGAAGGACGGTTATCTCGCCCGCTATGCCAATATGGTAACCTCGGGAAGCAACGGCGCGATCCTGAAATAAAGCTTTCGCGAATATGAAACAGAATGGAGAAGGATTGATATGCAGTTAAATGGATCTGAGATCGTCATTGAATGTCTGCTGGAGCAGGGCGTGGATACCGTTTTCGGTTATCCCGGTGGCGCGATCCTGAATATTTATGATGAATTGTATCGATACCGGGATAAACTTCGACATATCCTGACCTCTCACGAGCAGGGGGCGGCACACGCGGCCGACGGTTATGCCAGGGCTACCGGTCGTGTCGGAGTCTGTATGGCTACCAGCGGACCGGGAGCGATGAATCTGGTTACCGGGATCGGTACCGCTTATATGGATTCGGTGCCGATGGTTGCGATCACGGCCAATGTAACACGGTCGCTTCTGGGCAAGGACAGCTTTCAGGAGGTAGATATCGCCGGCATCACCATGCCGATCACGAAACACAGTTTCATCGTCAAGGATGTAACACAGCTGGCGGACTGTATGAGGAGAGCCTTCCGGATTGCCCAAACCGGCAGACCTGGACCGGTATTGGTTGATATCACCAAGGATGTGACGGCAGATCTTTGCGAGTTCTCGCCGGTGAAGCCGGAGCCGATCCATCGAAAGACCGATCAGCTCAAAGATTCGGATGTCGATGTCGCAGTCGATATGATTCGGGACTGTAAAAAACCTGTGATTTTTGTCGGCGGTGGCGCTGTTATCTCCGATTCCGCAGCAGAGCTGAGAGAGTTTGTGAAAAAGGTGGATGCGCCTGTATGCGATACCCTGATGGGAAAAGGAGCATACGACGGCTCCTCGGAAAACTATATCGGTATGCTGGGTATGCACGGAACCAAAACGGCAAACCTGAGTGTCACGGAATGTGATCTTCTCATCGCTCTGGGATCCCGTTTTTCCGACCGGGTTCTCGGAAGCGTGCGGCACTTCGCGCCGAATGCCAAAATCCTTCAGGTGGATGTGGACGAGGTGGAGTTCGGGAAAAACATCCGTTTTGACCACGCCGTGATCGGTGATTTGAAGTGTGTACTCCAGAGGATGAACGACCGTCTGGAAGATCAATATCACAGAGAGTGGATGGAAAAGGTTCAAGCCCGAAAGGAAGCACTTCCGCTGACCTACCACCCGGACGTTCTTTCCGGTCCCTATGTAGTGGAGAGGTTTTCGGAACTGTTGGATGAAAACGCGATCATCGCTACCGACGTGGGTCAGCATCAGATGTGGGCGGCCCAGTTTTACCGGTATCATAAGCCGAGGCATCTTTTGACTTCGGGCGGTATGGGAACCATGGGCTACGGCCTGGGTGCCGCGATCGGCGCAAAGGTGGGTTGTCCGGATTCCGTAGTAGTGAACTTCGCCGGGGACGGTTGCTTCCGCATGAATATGAACGAGCTTGCCACAGCAACCCGCTATGATATTCCCGTTATTGAAGTCGTGTTCAACAATCACGCTCTCGGGATGGTGAGACAGTGGCAGATGCTTTTTTATGAAGAACACTATTCCCAAACGATCCTGGAGGACAAAGTAGATTATTGCAAGGTCGCTGAGGCCATGGGTGCGAACGCGATCCGGGTGACACGTAAAGAAGAGCTTGACGATGCGATCCAAAATGCGGTAAAATCTAAAACAGCTACGTTGATCGAGGTGTTAATCGATCAGGATGAAAAAGTCTGGCCGATGGTGGCGCCGGGGAAACCGATTGACAGCAGTTTTGATGAAAAAGATTACTATGAACAACAAAAATAAAATCAGGAGGAAGAAAAATGGCACGAGTTTATAATTTTTCAGCAGGACCGGCCGTGTTGCCGGAGGAGGTATTGAAGGAGGCGGCAGCCGAGATGCTCGATTACCAAGGGTCGGGTATGTCCGTGATGGAGATGAGCCATCGATCCAAGGTGTACGATGACATCATCAAGACGGCAGAGGCTGATCTGCGTGAGCTGATGGGAATTCCGGAAAACTATGAGGTATTGTTCCTTCAGGGTGGTGCCTGGACCCAGTTCTCGGCGATCCCGATGAACCTGATGAAAAACGGAGTGGCAGATTATATCGTCACCGGACAGTGGGCAAAGAAGGCTTGGCAGGAAGCACAGAAATACGGAAAAGCGAACAAGATTGCGTCGTCTGAGGATGAGACCTTCTCCTACATTCCGGATTGTTCGGATCTGCCGATCGACGACGATGCCGACTACGTTTATATCTGTGAGAATAACACGATTTACGGAACCAAGTTCTGGACCCTTCCGAACACCAAGGGCAAGGATCTGGTTGCCGATGTTTCCTCCTGCTTCCTTTCGGAGCCGGTGGATGTTTCGAAATACGCGGTCATCTACGGTGGTGTGCAGAAGAACATCGGTCCGGCCGGTGTGACCATCGTTATCATTCGAAAGGATCTGATTCGCGATGACCTGGCAGACTATGTGCCGACATTGCTCAAATACAAGACGCAGGCAGATGCACAGAGCCTGTTTAACACACCGCCGTGCTACGGGATTTACATCTGCGGCAAAGTGTTCAAATGGCTGAAGGCAAACGGCGGACTCTCCGCTATGAAGCAGCGCAATGAAGAAAAAGCAAAAATCCTCTACGACTTTTTGGATTCGTCAAGCCTGTTTAAAGGTACGGTACGCAAGGAGGATCGCTCTCTGATGAACGTTCCCTTTATCACCGGAGATGCCGATCTCGATGCGAAGTTCGTAGCCGAATCCAAGGCGGCCGGTTTTGAGAATCTCAAAGGGCATCGTTCCGTCGGCGGTATGCGCGCCAGCATTTACAACGCCATGCCCAAAGCCGGCGTAGAGAAGCTTGTTGATTTTATGAGTGAATTTGAAAAGAAAGCAGGTAAATAAAAATGAGTGTAAAAGTAAAGTGCTTAAACCCGATTGCCGAATGCGGTCTTGAAATGCTGCCGGATGACTATGAGATCACGGAGAACCTTGAAGAGGCTCAGGCAGTTCTCGTTCGTTCCGCGGTCATGCATGATATGGAGCTGCCGGAAAGTCTCCTGGCAGTAGCCCGTGCCGGGGCCGGTGTTAACAACATCCCTCTTGAAAAATGTGCCGAGCAGGGCATCGTTGTTTTCAATACCCCGGGTGCCAACGCCAACGGAGTGAAGGAGCTGACTATCGCTGCTCTGCTTTTGTCGGCCAGAGATATCGCCGGAGGTATCCGTTGGTGCAAAGATAACAAAGACGATGCGGACATCGCCAAATCAGCCGAGAAGGCCAAAAAGGAATTCGCCGGTACCGAGATCAAAGGAAAGAAACTCGGTATCATCGGTTTGGGCGCAATCGGTGTCATCGTTGCCAATGCTGCCAATCGTCTGGGAATGGATGTATACGGATGCGATCCGTATATCTCCATCGAGAATGCCGTTAACATGACGCGTGATGTGACGATGGTAA
Organism: Eubacterium sp.; assembly: GCA_017540125.1. Taxonomy (GTDB): domain Bacteria; phylum Bacillota; class Clostridia; order Lachnospirales; family Lachnospiraceae; genus Eubacterium_F. Next base: position 14,597 of record JAFYBS010000160.1, on the reverse strand, counting down.
AAACCAACGAGGAGCTTTATGAGATCTGTGATTATATCACGATCCATGTTCCGTTGCTGGATTCCACCAAGGGTATGCTGAACAAAGAAGCCTTCAGCAAAATGAAGGATGGAGTGGTGATCCTGAATCTGTCCCGGGATACCCTTGTGAACGAGGATGATATCCGGGAGGCACTGGAGAGCGGAAAAGTGGGACACTATTTTGTGGACTTCCCGAATCCGACAACGGTAAACCTTCCGAACACAACCGTAACACCGCATCTCGGTGCATCGACCCAGGAGTCCGAGGACAACTGCGCGAAGATGGCAGCCAGAGAGATCCGGGATTTTCTGGACAATGGTAATATCCGCAACTCCGTGAATTATCCGAATACGGATGCCGGTATCTGCCAGACGGACGGACGGATCACGATCCTTCATAAAAATCTTCCGAAAATGCTGACGCAGTTTACCAATGTTTTCTCGAAGGATGATGTTAATATCGAAAACATGTGGAATAAATCCAAGGGAAGTTTTGCTTATACCGTTCTGGATATTTGTTCCCCGACTTCGGATGTGATCCTGAAGGATCTGGAAGCCATTCCCGAAGTGATCCGTGTGAGAGCGATCAAGTAATTCAGAGACATTTTTCCGAGTTCAACAGAGAGTGAAATTATGAACCGATTGGAAATCAGACAATACTTGAAACAGGCATCGGCCTCGGGCATTCGTCCGGGGCTTGATCGCATTCGGGAGCTGTTGCAAAGACTCGGAAATCCACAGGACAAAGTCGACGTCATCCATGTTGCCGGTACCAACGGAAAGGGATCGACGTCTGCCTATATCGCCTCCATCCTTCTGAGGGTGTATGGGAAAATCGGCTGGTATTCATCCCCGGCTGTGATCGATGAGAGAGAGACTGTTCGGATCATCGTATCCGGGGGGAGAGAAGAAAAGGGCCTCACGACGGAAGATTTGCTTCGCGGCAGTTTTCTTTCGGATACGGTCTATGAGCAGGCTATGACGGAGGTGATCCGGACTGCGGACCGGATGGCTGAGGAAGGGTTGGAAAAACCGACCAAATTCGAACTGGAGACGGCAGGGGCATTTTTAGCGTTTGAAAAGGAACAGGTGGATCTGGCCATCGTCGAGGTGGGGATGGGCGGACGCGAAGACGCGACGAATGTTCTGTCCCGGACGCTGGTATCCGTGATCACGCCCATCGGACTGGATCATATGCAGTTTCTCGGAGCCTCGATCTACCGGATTGCGGGAGAAAAAGCGGGGATTATCCGGGAACAGGTACCGGTCGTGAGTTGGCAGCCGGGAATTCGCCTGGAGGAAGGTGAGGGTACCCGTGCGGAGAAAAGACAGGCCAGACTCCGGGAACGGATTTTGGGACGGTTGAAATCCGAGGCGGATGACAGGAACACGGAGATCGTTTTTGTGGATCAGGATCAGCTCCGGATCGATAAACAGGGATTGGAAGGAACCGGCTTCACGTATCGCGGAGAACCGTATTTTACAAAAATGATCGGATCGTTTCAGCCCGGGAACGCGGCGCTGGCGATGGAAGCGGTACGACAGATCATGCCGGATATCTCCGGAGATTTGCTTCGCGAAGGAATCGCGAAGGCGGTTCTTCCGGCGCGGTTTGATGTTCTGTGTGAGGAACCTCTTACGATCTATGACGGAGCACATAATCCGGATGGAGCCGTGGCTCTGGCGGAGAGTGTGAAGTCATGTCTGCCCGGTCGGAAGATTTACGGAGTGGTGGGCGTGTTCAAGGACAAAGCCGTGGAGGAAATCGCGCGGATCGTGTCTCCCTATCTGACAGCGGTGACTACCGTAAAAGCTCCGGGAGAGAGAGGACTTGAAGCCGAGCCTTTGAAGGAGATCTTTCTCCATATCAACCCCTGGCTTTCCGTCGATGCGGCGGAAGGATCGGATATCCGTGAGATTTTCCGGGGGGTTCAGGAAAAAGCAAAGCAGGACGGAGCAGCTGTATTGGTATTCGGCAGCTTGTCTCTGGCAAAGGAAATCTATCGGAGAGAAAGTCTGCTTTCTTATCTTCAGGATAAACAGATTCCGGTTGAAGCTCCCTGCGGAGGAATGGGAACCTGCGGCAAATGCAAGGTCAGGGTGACCGCAGGCCTAGTACCGGTTTCGGAAGCGGATCGAAAGATTTTTTCCGAAGAAGAACTGGAAGAAGGCTATCGACTGGCCTGTCGTGCCGGACTCTCCGGTGCCACCGGACCGATTGAGGTGGAAATCCCATACGATCATCAGATCCGAACGGTAGATGTGATGATCAACACCGAGGAACCGGCCGATACATCAGGATCGGAGAGTGAGAAGCCCTCATCCGAATCGAAAGAGGCATTGACGCGTCCGTATGGATTGGCGGTGGATGTCGGGACGACGACACTGGCGGTGTCTCTGGTAAAACTACCGGAGGGTCGCATCATCGAAACGAGAACCGAAAGGAATCCGCAGATCCGTTTCGGCGCGGATGTGATTTCCCGCATCGGTGCTGCCGGAAACGGAAAAGAAAAGGAGCTTCGGGAGTGCGTCTGCGAAGCTCTGTTGGAGCTGATTGAAACCAATCTGGTGTTCCACGGGATCGGATATGCCGATATCGAACGGATTGTGATAGCCGGGAACACGACGATGCTCCATCTTCTCCGGGGGTATTCCGTGGAGGGATTGAAGGCTTATCCGTTTGAACCGGAGAGTCTTTCTCTCGAGGAAAGCACCGTGGGAGAGGTTTTCGGAGTTGTTCCGGACTGGGAGTTGGAGCCGATCACAGCAGCGGTACCGGTGGTGATCCTCCCCGGGGTTTCGGCTTTTGTCGGCGCAGACATCGTGTCCGGACTTTTGGCGTTGGATTTTTATAAAAAAGATAAGATAAGCGCATTGATTGACCTGGGAACCAATGGAGAAATGGTTGTTGGTGATAGAAATCGTAGGATGGTGACATCGACAGCGGCCGGACCGGCATTGGAGGGCGGCAACATCCGCTGTGGGTCGGCCGGGGTGAAAGGGGCGATCAGTCATGTGCGGCTTGACCGGGATGAAAACGGAGGTTGGCTGACGGAAATCCAACAGATCGGCGCAAACATGCCGAAACCGGTCGGGATATGCGGATCCGGAGTGATCGATACGGTAGCGGAGCTCAGACAGGCCGATTTGATCGATGAAACGGGACTGTTTACGGAGGAGTATTTTGAAAACGGCTTTCCACTGGCCGGACCGGAAAACGGCGGAGTTGTTTTTACGCAGGACGATATCCGTCAGGTGCAGATGGCGAAGGCGGCAGTCCGGGCCGGGTTTGAGATCCTTCTGGAACGGTACGGGATCGGGACAGAAGATGTCGAAACGCTCTATCTTGCCGGAGGGTTCGGAACATTTTTAAATATCGAAAGTGCCGTTAAGCTCGGATTGATCCCGGAGGAATTGAAAGAACGGACGGAGGCGGTGGGAAACACTTCGCTGGCAGGGGCGGTTCGATATCTGACCGATCCGGAACCGGATGTGATCCGGGAACTGGCGGAGAACTCCGAAAGTGTTGAGCTGGCCGGTGAGGAAGACTTCAACGAGCGATACGTCGGGAAAATGGGGATTTAGCTATGGATAGTATCATCATCAAGGATCTGGAGATTTTTGCCCATCACGGTGTTCGAAGTGAGGAGAACACTCTGGGACAGAAGTTTCTGGTTTCGCTCACCATGTTTATGGATATCGGGCCGGCCGGAGTTTCCGATGACCTGAAGAAATCGGTGGACTATGCGGATATCTCGCATTTTGTCGACCGGAAAATGAAGGAAAGAAACTTTCGGCTGATCGAAGCGGCGGCGGAGTATCTCGCCGGGGAGCTTCTTGTGAATTATCCGTTGATCCGGGAAGTGATCGTGGAGATCAAAAAACCATGGGCTCCGGTTCTGCTACCGTTGGATACGGTCAGTGTCCGGATCCGAAGAAAGTGGTGTGAGGCTTATCTGGGAGTCGGATCGAACCAGGGAGACCGGGAAGGGTTTCTCAGGGCAGCGTTTGCAGCGCTGGAAGAGGATCCCATGATCAGGGATATGAGGATGTCAAAGATCATCGAAACTAAGCCCTATGGTGTGGAGGATCAGCCGGATTTTCTCAATGCGGCAATCGGGTTTCGAACGTTGTATTCTCCGGAGGAGCTGCTGGACAGACTTCACGAGATAGAAAACCGGAACGGGCGCGAGAGGAAGGAACGCTGGGGACCGAGAACATTGGATTTGGACATCCTTTTGTATGAGGACCGGGTTTTGCAGACGGAGGATCTGCGGATTCCTCATGTCGAATTGCATTTGAGAGAGTTTGTGCTCGGACCTTTGTCGGAGATAGCACCCTGGAAGATCCATCCGGTGCTCGGAAAAAGTATTCTTCAGCTGTATGAGGAGAAGATAAAGGAAACCGATCAGTATAAATAATAATAATTAGAAGGAAGAAAATATATCATGGAAATGCAGATGGAATATGTGAGGCAGATGCCGACGCCTCAGGAAATCAAAGAAAAATACCCTCTGGGTGCCGAGATTGCAAAAATCAAGGAACAGCGGGACGAGGAAATCAAGGATATTTTTGAAGGAAAGGATAACCGGTTTCTGCTGATCATCGGCCCCTGTTCCGCGGATAATGAAGATGCGGTGCTGGATTATATGAACCGGCTGATCAAAGTACAGGAGAAGGTCAGGGACAAAATATATATCATCCCCCGTGTGTATACCAACAAACCGCGGACGGTGGGACTGGGATACAAAGGGATGCTGCATCAGCCGAATCCGGAGGCGGAGGAAGATCTTCTGGCAGGACTCGTTGCCATCCGTCAGATGCATATTCATGTGGTTGAGGAGACCGGCTTTACCTGTGCGGAGGAGATGCTTTATCCGGAAAATCACCGGTATCTGTCGGATTTGCTGGCTTATGTGGCCATCGGTGCCCGTTCGGTGGAGGATCAGGGACATCGCCTGGTGGCATCCGGTCTTGGGATTCCTGTCGGAATGAAAAATCCTACCGGCGGTGATATTTCCGTGATGATGAATTCCATCGTGGCGGCAATCAATCCACAGCGTTTTGTATACCGTGGCTGGGAGGTACAGACGACGGGGAATCCTCTGGTACATTCTATCCTCCGTGGGTATGTGGATAAGTTCGGCCGGAACATCCCGAATTATCATTTCGAGGATCTGATCCATCTCTACGAGAGTTATCAGGAGAGAGGGATCGGAAATCCATCGGTGATCGTAGATACGAATCATTCGAATTCCGATAAGGATTATATGCAGCAGATCCGTATCGCCAAAGATGTGATTTACAGCAGGAATCATTCGAAGGAGATCCGGGAGATTGTGAAGGGATTGATGATAGAGAGTTATATCGAGGACGGAGCCCAGAAAATCGGTGAAGGGATTTACGGAAAATCAATTACGGATCCGTGCCTGGGATGGGAAAAGACAGAGGCTCTGATCTATGAGTTGGCAGAATTGGTTTAGTGGGGATAAACAGATATGGATAAAAAGAAAATCGAAGACGGAATCCGACTGATACTGGAAGGAATAGGAGAAGACATAAACAGAGAGGGATTGAAGGATACTCCGTACCGGATCTCCAATGCGTGTGAGGAGATATTCGGCGGTTATTCGCAGGATCCCGCGGAACCGTTAAGCCGGATTTTTTCTTCGGAAACCGGGGATATCGTGATTGAAAAAGGAATCCGTTTTTATTCGATGTGTGAGCATCATCTTTTGCCGTTTTACGGAACCGTATCGATCGGTTATGTTCCGGACGGAAAGGTAGTGGGACTCAGCAAGCTGGCCAGAACCGTGGAGATTTATGCGAGAAGAGCACAGATCCAGGAACGGATGACAACGCAGATTGCCGAGGCGATACAAAAGGAGTTATCGCCGAAGGGAGTAATTGTGGTGATCAAAGCAGAGCATCTGTGTATGTCCATGCGCGGTGTTCAGAAGGCCGGAACAGAGACGGAGACATATAAAACCACCGGTTGTTTTAAAGAGGATGAAGAACTCAGAAAACTGTTTTTCTCCATGATACGGGCATAGGAAACAGGATGTAATTTGGAGGATTGGAGTGGAAAACATGATTACACAGGCAACCATATCCATCGTAGGAGTGATGCTGATACTGATGACGGCATGGAGTTACTATGCGGTTAAGGACAAGTCGGTTCGGGGCAGGGGCGTCTATGCCTTTATCCTGACACTGGCTCTGGTTCATATGGTGGCGGATGGTTGTGTGAGAGCGACAGCAGGTGCACCGGAGACGTTGGAGTGGTCCGCTTTGGAAGGGATGCAGAAGTTTTATATGATCCTGTTCCTGATCGGTCTGCTTGGTGTGCTTCAGGCTACCTTCGATTTGGTCTGGATGGAAACGCATGAGCAAACCGGTACCGGGAAATGGATTGCCTTCCATATTCCCGCTGTGATTCTGGTTGTTTTGACCGCCGTTATGGGGAACACATTGTTGTCCGTGATGTTGAAATACATGCCGCTTCTGTATTCCTTATGTTTGTTCTTTTTTGCCATCTGGTTTTATGAAAAACTGGACCGGGCCCTCCGGATCGGTCTGCTTTCGGCCATGGTGTTATGTGTTCTGATTTTTATCGGGAATTCCGTTTTGAAGATCACAAGTATTCCGTTGATGTCCGTGGCTATTTTTGTGGTACTTGCCTGCTCCCGGGAGGGAGATACTGCCGCTGCCTCGGAGGAGGATGACGAGGAGGAGATAATCCCGGTTTCCGTTCCGGAAAGACGGACTGTTAAAAAGGAACCTGTTTCGGAAGATGAGCCGGTCGAACTGTCCGAGTTGGAACAGATGATGCAGGTCAATGCCGGTCGTCCGGCGGAAAAGCTGGTTTTGGATTCGGATGAGATTGAAGTGGAGGAGATGTTGCCGGTTGATGAGAATCCGGTAGAAGAGGTTTACCCGGAGATCGTTCCGGAAATTGTTACGGAGGATAGTATTTCTCAGGATGAGATTCCCGTAGAGGAGTTTTCATTGGCTCCCGAGGAGGTTGCTCCGTCGTTTGAAATGCCGGATGCGGATGATATCCTGGCAGCCGGTATGAAGGCTGCATCCGAGACGGTTCAACAGGAATCCGGGCCGGAAATGACAGGCTTCGGAGGAGTCCAGCAAAGACCGCTGATCCTGGAAAAAGAGCTAAACGAATACTATCATCATATGAGAGAAGCGGTTGAGGGAAGGGATCATGACCGTTGTCTGGAAATCCTTTCCGAAATGAGTGAGTACAGAATCTCCGGAATTTATCTGACGAGATATGAGAGAATCCGCCATGCGATCCTCGATGAGGATTGGGATACCGTGGAAAAAGAATTATCGTTGTTCTGATCCGGTCATCGGGATACGTAATTTCCGAGAACCCGGAGATAGGCAGATTCTTCCTGAATTCCGCGAAGGGCGTTACGGACGGCGGGATCCTCGAGATTTCCTTCGATGTCCACGAAAAAACGGTATTCCCATTTTTGACCGGGAATCGGACGGGATTCGATCAGAGTCATATTGATATCATTAAAAATAAAATGTGACAGAATCCGGTAGAGACTGCCGCTGACGTGGGGCAGTTCGATACAGAGACTGATTTTATCGGCTTTCGGTGAATAGATTTTGTCCGGTCCGATGATGATAAACCGGGTATAATTGTCCTGAACGGTTTGGATGTTCGGAGACAGGATGGTGAGGCCGTAGATTTCAGCGGCCCTGGCACTGGCGATGGCGGCCTGGGAAGGGTCCCCGTCGTTTTTTATTTTCTTTGCGGCGGAAGCCGTGTTCTCGTATTCTACGGGGGACATCCCGGGGAATTTTTCAAAAAAACCCTGACACTGCATCAATCCCTGAGGATGGGAATACACAGCGCGGATTTCATCCAGATGAGACCCGGGAAGACCGATCAGGCATTGGTTGATTTCCATGACATGTTCACCGACGATGGCATTCTGGTATTCCAGAATGTTGTCATAATTCGCAGTAACTCCACCGGTTGTAGAGTTTTCGATAGGCAAAACCCCGTAATCGGCAAAACCGTCTCGTATGGCTTCCATCACGCCGCGAAAGGATCGTTTGTGATGACCCTCCACCTCGTAACCGAATATTTCCTGCATGGCCATCTGGGTATGAGATCCCTTGACGCCGAAGTAGAAAACCGAATGATTGGGGGTGAAATCTATACTCCCCACCTGAGAGAAACCGGCAATGGAAGAGGATTCTTCCATGATACGATTCATCAGAGTATACTGGTATTTTCTGCTGATAGACATGATCTGTTCGTAGAGCTCGCGGATGGCATCTTTGTTGAAACCGTTATGAGCCAGTCCTTCCAGTGTGTCCAGTTTTTCCGCTTCACGGGTTCTGTCCAGAACCGGCTTTCCGGATTTAATCTTATATTCTGCCACGTCACCGGCAATGGTCATACGCTCTTCAAAAAGCTTGACGATCTGCCGGTCGATGGCATCGATCTTTTCTCTGGATTCGGATAAATCAACCATGATGTGGGATCCCCTTTACAATGTATTCGAAAACCTATGCATCTTTCGACATAAACTCGGTGAAATCGGATTCGGGCATCGGTTTTCCGAAAAAATAACCCTGAATAATATCGCAGCCGGCTTCCTTCAGAAAGTCTACCTGCTCTCTGGTCTCAACACCTTCGCAGAGAACAATCATTTTCAGGTCTTTTCCCAGGCGAATGACGTTGTTCAGAACGACCTTGTCGTTGTGATTCAGAGTTTTCCCGCGGTGCATGAAGACTCCGTCGATTTTCAGGACATCGATGGGAATCTCACTGATCATATTCAGTGAGGAATACCCGGAACCGAAATCATCCATGGAGACTTTGATCCCGCGATGGTTGCAACGGGTGATGAAATGTAACGCCGGTTCGATGTTATCGATGTAGATGTTTTCCGTCAATTCGAATTCGATAAACTCGGCCGGCACATCGTATTTGTTAAAAAGATGGTCGATGTAGAAGAGGATGTCTTCGTTCTCCAGATGACGACGGGATACATTCATGGAAATCGGTACCACCAGGAGACCGCGATCCAGACGATTCCGGATGAAGCGAAAGACTTCATCGTAGACAAAATAATCCAGCTGGATGATGTTCCCGTTACTTTCGAATTCCGGTATAAACTGATCCGGGTAGATGAAGGAACCATCGTCCCTTTGCCAGCGGATCAGTGCTTCCGCGCCAATCAGTCTTTCGTTTTCACAGGAAATCTTCGGCTGATAGAAAACCTTCAGGTTTCTGTTTTTGATCGCGTTGGGAAGTTCGTTGTTCAGTTGCTCGCTGCGACGGAGTTCTTCGATCATTTTTTCCGTGAAGACGACACAGTGGACGCCCTTGAAAACCTTCGCCTGTTTTCGCGCCGTGTTGGCATAGCTAATAGCAGAGGCAGCGTCCATCTTCGGATTACGGATGATGTAAACACCACTGTTGAAACGGATCTGGGAATCCCCCACTACTTTTTGCAGGGAGGCGGCATTGCGCTGGTTTTCCCCCTCAACACGGGCACGGATCCGGTCATCATCCGGATTCTCCACGCGAATTGCCATGATAAAGTTATCCGAATAATACCGGCAGGCATCGATGAGGTTTTCAATCGAGGCTGCCATCTGTCCGGATAAACGGAGCAGCTCATCGCCCTTTTTATATCCCATGTTTTCATTGACCAGCTTGAAGTGATTGATGTCCGTACACAGAATGACGATCCCGTGATTTTCATCCACGACATCCGGGATGATCCGGTCAATTTTTTCAACAAAGGATTCATAGCGATGGAGACCGGAAAGATAGTCGAGAACCTCATCGTCCTCCACATCACCGGTGCCGCGACGTTTCTTTTCAAAAACGGCCACCTGCTCGAACAGTAATTCCTTCAGTGCCTGGAGAACGGAGATATCCCGTTCGCTGGGATATCGGTTCTCGTCTTTAAAAACCAGTTCCAGGAGCCCCAGAAACTCGCCCTCTTCTACGTGGCGAAGAAAAATGGAAACATATCCGACATTGATTTCTCCCTGAACCGGATTCACATCGCTTTCACTGTCGTAGATCAGATAATCACGGTCACCGCCTGGTCTCATGGATTTCACAAAATCCGCCGGAAAGGTGATGACCTGATTTAACCGTCGTGGGATGTTGTCGTTCAGGAGTTCATAGGTGACCTGGGTGGAGTTTTCCCGGACGGCCGGCTGGTGCAGACGTATGGCAACCAGGTGCAGGGAATCACTCAGATAAGTCATCAGAGTATGGATTGTTTCAGAGGGCAGAGTGCTTTTGCGGGTAAGCTCCTTGGAAGCATCTACCAGCAGCCAGCTACAGGATAAAGATTCCGTTCTTTCCATAGTTCCCCTCCATTCTGTTTCAATCCTTGATATCGTTAAAAATTATTACGTTTATATTAACATACTTTCTTGAAAAACACAACAGTTTTTCGTAGGTTTTCGTTAAATATTTCGTGCCGGATGAAGGAACGGAAGGGAACGAAGATGCCCGAAAAATCCTGATGAATCCTTCTTGCAAACGGGGAAGAAATATGGTAAACTATTCCGGATGATATTCATTGGAAAATATGACAATTTTATTAAATATGAGGATGTTTTTATGTGGAATCAGATACTTTTGGACGCTGTCGAAATCGAAGGACCGGCACCGGACGCGGAACCGGAACGGCAGTATTATTTTATGAAAAAGTGCCGTGAGTGGATGAGGGAGGAGAGTGAGAGACAGGGACGCAGTCTCACCTACCTTACGGAAACGTTGGGTTGCCAGATGAATGCCAAGGATTCGGAGAAGATGACGGCGATCCTGGAATACATCGGATATGTTCCCGGCGGGCTTCATGAAAAAAAAGACGGAAAGTCCATCGACGCGGATTTCGTGCTCTACAACACCTGTACGGTGAGAGAGAATGCCAATCAAAAAATCTACGGTCATCTCGGATTTCTGAAAAACCAGAAAGAGAAGCATCCGGGGATGAAGATTGCTCTGTGCGGGTGTATGATGCAGGAGGAGGACGAAGTCCTGAAGGTGAAAAAAAGCTATCCCTTTGTCGACATCGTGTTCGGGACGTTTAACATCTACAAGCTGGCCGAACTTTTGTATGAGCAGATCCGCACGGAAAAACGGGTGATCGATGTCTGGGAAAAACCGGATGCGATCGTGGAGGAGTTGCCCGGAAAACGTCAGTATTCGTTTAAAGCCGGTGTGAACATCATGTACGGTTGCAACAATTTTTGTTCCTACTGTATCGTTCCCTATGTGAGAGGGAGGGAGAGAAGCCGGCAACCGGAGGATATTCTCGAGGAGATCCGCGGTTTGGTGGCGGACGGTGTTACCGAGGTTATGCTGTTAGGCCAGAATGTCAATTCTTATAACGGGGGGATAGATTTTCCTTCTTTGTTACGGAAGGTGGATGCGGTGGATGGCCTGAAGCGGATTCGTTTTATGACCTCGCATCCCAAGGATCTGTCGGACAAACTGATAGAAGCCATGGCGGATTGCGGGAAGGTATGCGATCATCTGCATCTTCCGTTGCAATCCGGCAGCAGCAGTATACTTAAAAAAATGAACCGTCATTATGATAAGGAGTCGTATCTTGCATTGGTGGACCGTATCCGGAAAAGGCTTCCCGGGATTGCTTTGACTACGGATATCATCGTCGGGTTTCCGGGAGAGACGGAGGCGGATTTCGAGGATACGCTGGATGTTGTTCGCCGGGTGGGGTACGACAGCGCTTATACCTTCATCTATTCCAAGAGGACCGGCACTCCGGCGGCCATGTTTCCGGATCAGGTTCCGGAGCCGGTGGTGAAGGAGAGGTTTGACCGGCTTTTGGCGGAGGTTCATGAGCAGGCGGAGACCATTTTTGACGGACGGGTCGGAGGTGTTTTTGAGGCGCTGATCGAGGAGGCAAACGACCACGATCCGAGTATGGTATCCGCACGGTTGTCGAATAATGCGATTGTTCATATTAAGGGAGATAAGGAGCTGGTCGGAAAGTATAGGAAGGTTCGGCTTCTCGAGAGCAAGGGGTTTTATTATATTGGTGAGATGAGTGATTTTGCCTGATCAGGAGGTGGCTCGGGGCGCGGTCGGAGTCTTTCTTCCTCGATCGCCCCTTTGAAAGGGCTCCTCGGAAGAAAGCTCCTGCCGCCCCTCGATGCCCTTTGGAGCAAGAGATGCTCTTGCCATTTCGAGCCGGTAATTGATCGTGCAGTTTTCTTTCGGGAAATAACAATATTTTACTTGACAAAATGATACTTTTCTGATAAATTTACAATATATGTTGTAGATTATTAGTGAAATCAATCCATTATCTATGGATGCGATATATGATTAAGTGAAAGAAGGAGAACGCTTATGAAATGTCCGGTTTGCGGAGCCCTGGATACCAAGGTTATTGATTCGCGCCCGGCGGATGACAACAGCTCGATCCGTCGTCGTCGTGAGTGCCTGACCTGTGGAAAACGGTTTACTACCTATGAGAAGCTGGAGGCCATGCCTTTGCTCATCATCAAAAAGAACGATGAGAGAGAGCCATACGACAGATCCAAGGTGGAGAAGGGTGTGTTCCGCTCCTGTATCAAGCGGCCGATTTCCGTTGATCAGATCAATTCTCTCGTGGATTCTGTGGAGAGTACGATTTTTAATATGGGGAAGAAGGAGGTTCCCAGCTCGACCATCGGTGAGATCCTGATGGACAAGCTGCAGGAGCTGGATCCGGTGGCGTATGTGAGATTTGCTTCCGTTTATCGTGAGTTCAAGGATGTCAATACCTTTATGGATGAGATCAAGAAAATCCTGGATAAACAGAAGTTGAGCGTGTAGAGAGTCGGAATATCGAAACGGAGAAAGGACACATTGAGTATGTGTCCTTTTTTTGTCTTGCTTTTTGATCCATCCTGTGATACCATGTTCCTACACCCAAAGTCCCTCCCGAAGGAGGGATTCTATGTATACTCATGTTCTAGCGGCAGATGTTGCGGGGATGGAAGCCAGATTGATCCGAATCGAGGTGGATATCCGGGACGGACTGCCGGTCTTCGAAATGGTTGGATTTCTGGCATCGGCGGTGAAGGAGGCCAGAAACCGGGTTCGTATCGCTGTGAATAATCTTGGCATGCGATTTCCGGCCAAACGAATCACCATCAATTTTTCACCTGCGAACATAAAAAAAGAAGGGACCAGCTTTGACCTATCGATAGCGGTCGCTCTTTTGGCGTGCTTCGGAGAGCTACCGGAGGAACGCGTTCGGGATACGGTTTTTATCGGAGAACTGGGGCTGGACGGACAGGTTCACCGTGTCAACGGAGTTCTTGCGATGATCCTCAGGGCGAGAGAAGAGGGGATCCGGCGGTTTGTGGTACCGGAGGATACCGCGTTTGAGGGGGCGGTTCTGGATGATGTGGAGGTCTTCGGTGTCAGCACTCTTTCCGACACCGTGGCCTGGCTGAGGGGCGAAACCGAGATTTCGCCGGTCCGGTGTTCTTTTGATGATCTCCGAAAACAGATGGTTCCGTCGGAGGATTTTTCTGAAATTGTCGGGCAGGAAGAAGGAAAGCTGGCGGCGGAAATCAGTGTCAGCGGACATCACAATCTGTTGATGATCGGACCGCCGGGGAGCGGGAAATCGATGCTGGCCAAGCGGATTCCCACCATCATGCCTTCACTGACGAAGGAAGAATGTCTGGAAATCACCAGGATCTACAGTATCTGCGGGATGCTGACGAAAGAGAGGCCGCTGATCACGGAGCGTCCTTTTCGCGCCCCGCACCATACCTGTACGCAGACGGCTCTGACCGGTGGCGGACAGCGGCCCAGGCCGGGGGAGATCACGCTGGCTTCCAAGGGGATCCTGTTTCTCGACGAATTGCCCGAGTACGCCAAAGCGACGATAGAAGTTCTGCGGCAGCCGATGGAGGACGGCCGGATTACGATTTCCCGTTTGCAGAGAACGGAGGAATACCCCTGTGACTGTATTTTTATGGCAGCGATGAATCCCTGTCGTTGCGGTTTCTTTCCGGACAGAAGCCGGTGCCGGTGTACCATCGGAGAGATTCACCGGTATTTGGATAAGCTGAGCGAGCCGCTGCTGGACCGTATGGATATCGGAGTGGAATTAGCGATCCCTCAGTTCGGCCTTTACGGTAAACACGGTGAGACCTCGGAAGATATTCGCGAACGGGTTTCGAAAACCGTGGCGATCCAGCGGAGAAGGTATGCGACGGAATCGTATTCCTTCAACGGTGAATTGCCGGCGAGGGATATGGAGAAATACTGTCCGCTGGGGCGGGAAGAGACCGATTATCTGGAGGAGTTTTTTGAGGCGGAGAACTGCAGTATGCGAAGGCTGTCCCGGGTGATCCGGGTGGCGCGTACCATCGCCGACAGGGAAGAGAGTGAGGATATCACGGTAGAGCATCTGGCCTTGGCGATTTCTCTTCGCAGTATCAATAAAAAATACTGGGGAGGTGATCGATGATGGATACGGAAAGACTGGCAGCATTCTGGCTGGCGCAGATCGTAGGGGTCGGTCCTGTGGGACGAAG
>JAFYBS010000159.1 GCA_017540125.1 Eubacterium sp. | reverse complement strand
TCTTTGTTTTTAGGGGTAATTACAAGGATACACGAAAAATCAAAAACTTACTACCCTTTTTTTGAAAAAAGATGAAATAGAGGAAAAAGTTAGATTTCAGAGAAAGTTCGCTTGCCATCGCGGCAGCGATTTGGTACAATGAGGAAGATAAAAAACGAGGGGGTGAAACCATGATATTTGAAACCGAGATTTTTTCACAGTTTGATAAGAAGTGGGCGCTGTTGACGGCCGGGACGAAGGATCAGTTCAACATGATGACCATCAGCTGGGGGAGCCTGGGAACCCTGTGGAACAAACCCGTAGCTACCGTGTATGTAAGGACATCCCGGTACACACACGATTTTATGGATGATAACGAGCTTTTCACCATCAGCTTCTATCCGGAGGATTTCAAGAAGGCGCTCGGCGTGATGGGATCGAAGTCCGGAAGGGATATGGACAAAATGAAGGATTCCGGATTTACGCCCAAGGAGGTGAACGGTTCGGTTACCTTTGAGGAAGCGGAAGTGACGATCGTCTGCCGCAAGTTGTTCCGTCAGGAGCTGTCCGTCGAGAACATGCCGGAGGATGTGAAAAACAGTCTGTATAACTGTGACGCACCCCACGATATGTACATCGGTGAGGTGGTGGAGATCGTCAAGTGAAAGGCAGGAGGAGAGGAACGATGAAAGGGAGAAAAGGACTTTGTTTATTCTTGGCATTTGTGGTCATCGCAGGGCTTTTGGGCGGTCTGGGGCCGGTTTCAGCGGCGGCATCGGAAACGTCACGTCCGGCCGCTCCCGGAGGAACACTGACTCTGGGGAAAACCTATACGGAGGCCTACACCGATCCCGCTGTTTACACCGGATATGATCTGAAGCTGCCGAGCTCCGGTAAACTCACCATGACGCTGGATCTGGTCAGCGGAGAGGGGGCGAACTTCGATTTTTCCGTCTATGACCCGGAGAATAACAGCTTGATTGCCTGCGAACTGGCCGAAACCGAAAAGCATGTGGAGAAAAGCTTTGATCTGATCGGTGGGGATTATACGATGGTGATCGCCGGTCAGAATACCGTCGGAACCGTATCCTTCAAGCTGGATTTTACGCCGGTGAAGGAGACCTTTCCGGAGACGGTGGCTCATTGTCACGACACCATCGACACCGCGTCAAAGCTTGGCCTGAACAAAGAAATCACCGGGCTGCTTGCTCTCAACAATGACAGGGACATGTATCACCTCAGCATACCGAAGAACAACAAGCTGACGCTGACCCTGTCCACGAAGGATATCAAGTCGATGGAGGTATCTATGATGGACCGGGCGGGGAACCTCATTTGGACCTCGAAGGAGATTACCACCGGGAAAAGTGTCCTGGAACTCCTGGTGGAAAAAGGAGACTACACGCTGTCCGTAAGGAACAACAACGGCAAATCCTTCACCGGAACCTATCAGCTGAAAACGGGATTCAACGCGAAAGGAAAAATCCTCCCGAAAATCACGCTGGGGACCGTGAAAAATATTCCCGAAAAATCGATCAAAGTAAAATGGAAAAAGTTTATCAATACCTCAGCCTATGAGATACAGATTTCGAAAAAAAAGAAGTTTGATAATTTCACGGAATCCGTGAGGATGGATGATCTTAACCGTACATCGGTTATCTTCCGCGGTTTGGAAAAAAAGAAGGTTTATTATATCCGGGTGCGATGCTTCAACGAATACATCTCGGGGAAGACGGTGTATGCGAAGTGGAGCAAGGTGAAGAAAGTGAAGATCAAAAAGTAGGAGGATGACAATGAAAGAATTGAGAAAAGACCGCAGGATAAAAACCTTGGCCGTGCTGCTGGCACTGATGATGGCACTGTTGCCGGCCGGGGAGGCACTGGCAACGACGTTTACGATTGAAAGGACGCAAGCAACAGGTGTCCATTTCATAATCAAAAGGGATAATGATACGGTTTGCAGTGTAACACCGCCGACTTCAGGCCCAAATACAGATAAAGAATTCTATGCCATGGGAGGGGATACAATCACAGTAGCCGGTTCTGGTACTACTCCTCCCCCTGCGCCGTCTCCTTATTTTAGCAAAAATGGGAATCCACCTGATGACGAAACTTATCGTACAAGCGTATCCAAACCATCCTGGAATTATGGTACTAACACGATCAACATGGTTTTACCGGATCCGAATAACTATTGGACTGATAAAACCAGAAATTCATGTTGGAGGGCAAATGTAAGGTTTTCAACGAATATTGGCGGAAACATCGAGCATATTGTCTATTCTCCCGTACAACTGTCGATAGGGGTTACCGGCGGGGAAAGACCAATGGATCTTACATTAAATACCGAGACTTATACAGCCGGAACAGAAATAAGTCCCTCATCCAACATGTGGGGTTCCGGGACCGATGCCTATATCTTTAAAGGAACAAATTCTAAAGTGTCAGGAGCCGGAGTGGCCCGATTTCCCAGTGAAAAGATTGCGGGGGTAGCTGACACGTCAAAATGGGTTGATGTAAAGTTTGATCAAACCGGTAAAATCACCGGCTTATCCTCCAATGCCAGTCTCGGACCGAATCAAAGCGCAAAATTTCGGACGCAAGCGCACAATGTGGCCCTGATAATCAAAACATCCGGTGCTTCGCGACCTACCTATAAACCTAATCCTAACCCCGATAATAAATCGGTTTCCACCCCGGAACCTGTCCGAACGCCGGAACCACCCAAGTACACCGTTTCCTTTAACGCCAACGGAGGCTCCGGTTCGATGGAGGCAGGTACGGTGAGTGTGGGGTCGAAGTATACCCTGCCTTCGTGCGGGTTTACACCTCCGGCAGGGAAGGAATTCTTTGCCTGGGAATACGGCGGGGCGCAGTATCAGCCGGGCACTTCCCTGTGGATAGAATCGAATACGACCGTCCGCGCCGTGTGGGCCGACAAAGCAGTCGTCACATTCGAAGCAGGCGGCGGAACCGGAACGATGGACCCGATCACCGTAGCCAAGGGCAATGGGATAAAACTGCCGGAGTGTGGATTTACAGCGCCGAAGGATAAAGGATTTAAGGGATGGAAATCCGGTGAAAGTCTCTACAAGGCGGGAGACGCGATTTTGGTTAATCAGGATATGACCTTTACCACCGAGTGGGAGCAGGTGGTCTTTCCTGTCTCCTACGACAAGTCGTTTGACGGATGGCGAAACGGAACGAAGGTATCGAGCTATAAAACAGGAGAGGCATTGATCCTGGGAAGCTGGGATATTCCGAAATCAGCTACCCGTATACGCTTTGCCGGTTACGGCTACCGGTTCGGAGCAGAAGGTGAATATAAAACAGCGGTAAAGCGGGACGGAAAGTATCTGATCGATACCACCGGACAGCATGACGAACTGATCCTCTCCTGCATCTACGAGAAAGCGGTTCCGATCTACTGGAATACCAGAAGCTTTGATCCACTGAACACCTGGGAGAAAAAAGAAGAATTGCTCAATCCGAATCACGATATGCTCGTGTATTATCCAAGCGATAACGCTCCGCTTATTTTTGAAAACATCGCCCCCGAAAACTTTTATGTGTATCCCGGCCTGAAGTTTAAGACCTTTGAGTATGCCTGGGGCGGGAAAAATTATCAGCCGATGGAGCCGATCCGAAACGAAAAAGGCGAAACGGTGAAATACAGGGTTGATACCACCGGACACAAGGAGGCACTCTGGATCAACTCTGTTTGGTTGAGTGAGAGAAAAATCAGTTTTGATAAAACAAGCCTGAAGGGTGCGGCTGAGCCGGTCCTTCCCAGAAGCACGTTCTTTTCCGGGGATACGTGGACCCTTCCGAAAGAACTGCGGAACGCTCCGAAGGATTGGAAGTTTATCGGCTGGAAGTACTCTGTGAACGGCGGTGAGAAAAAGCTCCTGGAGAAAAATGAGAAGGGTGAATTTCTCTTTGATACCGGCGCGTTGGATATCGACGGGGATGTGACATTCTATGCGCAGTACACCGGTATCGGAACGAGTATCGTTTATGATGAGGACAGTTTTCACGGTGTGCCGAATAACCCGAAAAACACCCGGAAGGAGTACAAACCCGGCGAGAAGCTCCTGGTGGCAGGAATCGACTATGATTCGACATATTGGCCGAGTGGGTTTTATTTCCGATTTTACGGTTGGAAATACCGGTTTGGTGACGGAGAACTTCGGATGGCTGAGAAGGGGGAGAAATTCTACGAGATCGATACGACGGGACAGAGTGAGTGCCTGACACTCTATGCGATCTGGTATCCCAGCCAGTGGAATGTGGACTATATGTCAAATACGGACCAGTTGAACAAGGTAGATCCATCCTTAGGAAAGCTGGTTTCTGTAGAGGAGGATAGGATCGGGTACTTCGGTCCCAGAAAAGACTATATTTCCGAGAATAAAAGCTTTACGTGCAAGACAGTTGACGGCGGGCAGGCGATTTCCGATCTGCATACCATCGGCTGGGCTTACACACCGGACGCGACGGAGCCGGAAATATGGTGTGACAGTCTGAATGAGAAAGACTTTATGACCATCGCTCAGGAAATGCTGGATAGAGGAATTCAGGTTGAGGATATCTGGGCCGGAAGGATGAAGCTGTATTCCATCTGGGGGTATGATACCTACCGGATCAACTACGGAAACATCGCCGATGACGACAAATTGCCGAAGCATTATAACAGCCACGAAACGTTGATGCTTCCTACAGCCGAGGAGATGAATCAGGGTGAGCTTGCCCCGATGTACTCGGAAAAACATAACTTTCTTGGCTGGTCCACGTCTCCGACGGAGATGATGCCGGTTTCCGCGAGCGGAGGAGCGGTAGGAATCTCTTCTCTCGGCGGTGAGGGCGAGATAAAGAGCGGAGATGTGACTTTGTACGCTGTTTTCGAGCAAAAGATCGGCACGGAGGATGAGGATCTGGAACTGAAAAGCGCAAAGGAATTTGAAGCGTTTCAGGTGGAAGACAAATTTAATCTGACGGATACGGGAAATTATTCGGTCGTGAGGCTTCATTGCGGTGAAAAATACGCGGACCCCGCCAGCCTGAAGCTTCTCGGCGTCGGGGAGTGTGATGAAAACGGGGATTACGATGACGTCCATGGAAAGGAGTTCTTTGAACTATGTCCGGTAGACAGTACGAAGGCACAGATTGAGAATGGCGAAACTGTCGTCGGTATAAGGCTTCGAAGGGACAAATGCAATTCGACGGGTGTTAAATTGACTCAGCAGAAAGGAAATAACATGCTTCGTCTCCGGGTACGCGGTATGGATGAAAAGGGGAATAAGGATCCATACTATACTCAGGTTGTTTTTGAACTGAATCTGTCGTGCACGGTCAAAGGGATTTCGCTGTCCTCATGGAGTGGATTTATCTACGAGAAAGAACTGGGAAAGGATGAAGAGGGGAATACAAAGCCGGCTGTATTCCATCTTTCGAATAAGGATGGGATGTTAAATATTATGCAGGGGACCGGTACCTGGGAGTACGGCTATGCCTACTCAGGCAGTGAAGATACACCGGTTTCGGAAGATATCGTCAAGGTTGTCGGAAAATCTCCGGAAGATATCATCGTGTACGCCTATCCGGATAAGTTGCAGGATTCAACTGAGGGCTACATTATCATCCGTAATTCCAACTGGGTAGAGGGAGTTTACCGTCATTGTGAGTTTAATCTTACGAAAAAAACCACCAATCCGTCTCTGAAATTAAGTTCGTCGACCGTGGAGTTAAACGATTATTCCGACAAGGAAAAGGCTGTGGTTACGGTTAGCTTCTCCGGTGGGATGGAGCTGGATCCCAGTAAACTGCAGCTGGATGAAAACACGGTGAAAAAACTCTCGAATGTACTTCGTGTTTCTCTGAAAGGGAATCAGATCATAATCAAGGGAAAAAATATTACGCCGCCAAAAACCTATTCGCTCGGAGTTGTTTATGACAAGGGTGGCCTGAACAAGAGCATCAAAATGAAAATCTGTGTCAAAAATACTTCGCCGATTTATGGATTGAAGTTATCAGCGATAGGAAATCCGGATGCTGTGATGGGCGGTACGATCTGGCTGAAAACTGAGATCACAGGCTTTTCCGGAGAGATTGTGAGCGTCAGAATGAACAAGAAAAACAGCATGTTTGACGCGGCATATGACGGTCACTATATCGTTTTGAAGACAAATGAAAACTTCGTCTATCAATGGGGTAGTGTAATAGAGAGGGTCTGTGCTAAGTTGTCCACGGGAGTGGAAGTGTCAGGGGACGTCTCGATCTCAACAGAGTGTGGCAGTGTTTCCGTTTACTGTCAGGACAGAACCATCTACTCCGGTGATTCGACGACCACGACGACTCCCCTGATCGTGCAGTATACATACACGGCCTACAACACCCCGATGGATAGTGAAAATAGGATATATTTCGCAGATGAGAAAGAAACAATCCGGAAACAGACGAGTCTTTCTTCGGCCCCTGTGACGGTGCCGCTGGTGGAGGTGTCTCCGAATCCGGTGCTCATCCAGCAAACCGACAACGGGGAAGGTCCTCTCAAGGGAGTGACGACTTCTCTTCAGGATGGTATGCTGTCACTGACTGTCGCGGATGAAAATCTACCTCTTGAAGAAAAGAGTTTTAAAATATATATTAGGACAATCATTGCATTTTTCAACGAGGAAAAAAAGGCAGGCTTCAATCTGAAAATCGAGCCGAAGGGAGCGGCTAAATGATGTTATTTGGTGGGAACAACGCGATGGAAGAAAAAAAAATCTCAAAGTTTGGTGGTATTCAGCATAGAATATTCCGACTTGTTCT
>JAFYBS010000158.1 GCA_017540125.1 Eubacterium sp. | reverse complement strand
CTCGACCACTGTGTCGTTCTCCGTCTGGTCAGCTATGGAAGAAATATAAAAAACCGCAAAAAGCGGCACCAGACAAAGCAAAGCAAGCAGGATCCGGAGGCCCTTGCGGTTCTTTTTATTTTTATTCGAATTTTGAACCATACGATCAACTCCTTTTTATGTTCCCTTCAACATCCATGTCTTTTATATTGTATCATAAACCGGCATTTTCCACAAGATATAATCAACATTTCACTTCTTTGATCGTTACCATCTGCGACGGTCGCTCTCAGGCTCAAAAACCCGCATGTCATGAGGTAACATGCTCCACCTCCGCCAGCAACTGCTCTCTGGTGTTTTTCGACGGGTCATCCATCACCAGTTCCAGCAGCCTTTTTAACTCTTCTCCGATGGCCGGGCCGCTCTGATAACCCTTCTCGGCGATCAGGTCACCTCCCGTGATCGCCAGCTCTCCCAAAGTCACGGCCTCCTCCGCTTCACAGATTTCCCGGTAACACCTTTCGCCGGCTTTCAGGACCGTCAGTTTTTCCTCTTTTTTGTAGCTACTCTGAGCCAGAATATCCGCTCTCTGCAAGAGAAATAGTAACGGCATTTTTTTCCGCCCGGCTTTGTTCATCAGCCGCCTCATAGCCCGCTTCCCGGACGAAGAATAGGCGATATATGTTCCGTCCTCTGTTTCCCCCATCCGATCCATCTCATCCGGTGAGATACCGTCGTTTTCTTTCCCGACATAGGTAATACTGTTCCCGTATCTGGCATCGTGAAATCTCACCAAAGTCTTCACCAGAGAACGGGTATCGTTGTCAAATTTTAACCGCCGGAGAATCTCTCCCGCCATCTCTTCCCCCCGGACATCATGCCCATGAAAATGATCGATCCCCTTCTCATCGGTAGTACGGCATACCGGCTTCGCCGCATCGTGAAGAAGCGCCGCGAACGCAAGGGCGATACGCTGCTTTCCCGATACCGTCCCGTTCACCCCGAGTTCCCTGACCAAACGGTTTACCTCCTGCACGACCCGGATGGTATGCTCTCCGACGGAATAGCAGTGATGCGGATTGTTCTGCTCACAGGTCATCATCGCGTCAAACTCCGGAAGGAAATACTGTGAAAGGCCGGTTTCGTAAGCCAGCCGGATTCGATCCGCCCCGTCCGAAACCAGAAGCTTGGTCAGCTCAACACGAATCCTCTCCGCACTGATATTTACAAGCGTCGGTGCCAGCTCCCGGATGGCATTCAGCGTGTTCTCCTCAATCGTAAAGAGCAGTTGTCCGGCAAACCGGATCCCCCGCAACATCCGGAGCGCGTCCTCGCCAAACCGCTGACCGGGCTCTCCCACGCAACGAATGATCCCCTGCTCCAGATCCCTTTGCCCGTCAAAAATATCCACCAGCCCCGTCCTCTCGCTATAAGCCATAGCGTTGATCGTGAAGTCACGTCGCTTCAGATCCTCCTCCAGACTCGGCGTAAAGATCACTTCCTTCGGGTGCCGGTGATCTTCATAAACACCGTCCATCCGATAGGTAGTCACTTCATAGCTTTCATCTCCGACCAGTACGGTCACGGTTCCATGCTCGATCCCGGTATCCACCGTCCGGCGAAACAGCGACTTTACTTCCTGAGGCCTTGCCGACGTCGTGATATCCCAGTCCTCCGGTTCCCTGCCCAAAAGCATATCGCGCACGCAACCACCCACGATATACGCTTCGTACCCGTGGTTCTCCAGCTTCTCTATAATCCCGTAAGCACCTCTCGGCATTTTCATCGACAATTATTCCCTCCGAAAGCCTGTTTTCCGACTCAACCGGTCCACCTTATTATACGACAAAAGCCCTGCTTTCGCAAGGCTTTTGAATACATCCGTATTACTTGTTCAGAGAAATCTTCTGACGAAGTCTCTTCAGTCTGCCCACCTTCTCCTGCGGCGCTTCCAAAGCCCCGCGTCCGATCACTCCCATGATATAGATACCGCTGATTTTTACTTTGAGATTCTTTTTCACGGGAAGCTGCGGAAAAATCTTGTCATCGCACATCAGTGTCATGATCTTCGGACCGATTTTTGCCTTTACCACCGGCACCTTTGACCGACGCAGATACTTCGGCGTGTTCTCCAGTACCACAGCCGGAAGTCCGGCATCCTTCAGTCTCATCTTCGCTTTATCGATCACCAGGATCGTGGCCACCTGGGACTGCGCCTCCATCTGAACCTGGGATTCCTCCTGCTTCTTCTGAAGTCTCTTTCCCACGAAATACAATACCACACATCCGATTGCCAGCACACCGATGATCACCAGCATCACTATCAGAAAAACACTCATCTCTATTCTCCTTTGTTCTTCTTTTTCTGCAACACCTAATATAACACAAATTCCTGTATATGTAAAGGAAAAATCAATCCGAAAGCTTCGCCGCCCTGTTATACATCTCCTGCAGTATCCCTCTGGTATATTCCCCGAGATGCTTCAGCTCCTCTTTTTCCAGCTGGTCCGGATAGATCGGGTCTCCGAATTCAATTCGGATTTTACCCCGGTGTACCCACGGTACATGCTTTTCCAGGATTTCCTCCGTGCCTGTAAAGCACACCGGCACGATCGGAACTTTACCCTTCGTCGCGATCTTCATGCTTCCCTCATGAAACGGAAGAAGTTCGTCCGTAGCGTTTCTGGTCCCCTCCGGGGAGATGTATACCGAGTAGTCCTTTTTCACATATTCGATCGCCTTCAGGATTGTCTGCAGGTTCTGTTTGATATTCCCGCGATCCATAAAAAGACAGTTCAAAAAATACATCCACTGGGCGATACAGACAAACTTTTTTAATTCCTTTTTCGCGACAAACAATGTCTGATTCGGCACTGCCGTATACATCAGAATAATATCATAGAATCCACGGTGATTGGCTGCATACATCACAGCCGTATCCTTCGGTACTTTTTCCCTTCCGACAATCTCTCTTTTGCATCCGGAGATCAGCATACAGAGACGAAATGCCAGCCACACTATTTTTTGTGAAAATACAGCCGCTGCCCTCTGATTGATCGGTCTCACGATCAGGAGAACCAGATGAAAAGGAATCGACAGGATGCATACGATCAGATATACAATCACTAAAATAATACTTCTCAAAGATCGTTCCTCCAGTCTTTGTTTTCTTTATTCATACTTACGTTGTAAAACTCCTCCAGCGTAAGATGATTTTCATATAAATATTTTGCCGTTTTCAAACCGACATAGCGCAGATGCCAGGGCTCAAAATTATATCCGGTTATTTTTGATTTTCCTTTGGGATAGCGGATCACATAACCGTATTTGTAACTGTATTTTGCAACCCATTTTCCCGCTTTTGTATCAGCAAAGCTGACCTCCAGCGCATTGCCGATTTCCGGTGTGGATATGTCGACTGCCAGCCCGGTCTGATGCTCACTGGAACCGGGAAGCGCACAGTATTTATCCGCGTGCGACTGTCCGTTTTGTTTCGCGCTTTCGTCAAACACCGATTTCTGTCTCGCGTATGAGCGGTATCCGGACACACCGGTCAGAATGATTTTCTTTTTCTTTGCTGCTTTAAACAGTTTTTGCAACTGCATGGCAGCCTCGCCTCTCAGGAGATTTTTCTCCGAGATGTAATCCGTATCAAACGGGATCTTCACTTTGGTCAGAGCCGCGGGTACATAGTCCTCCGGCAGCAAAAATGCCCGATTCACCAACACCGTGATACTTTCCGGTATCGTATCCAGTGGCACGGATTTGCTGGGATCCAAAATCGTTGACATATCCTTCGGCAGTAGCTCTTCCTCCTCCACCGCGCTTCCGGTTGCCGGTTCGGACGGCTCCTCCGACTCCGACCGATCCTCTGATGCCGGCTCCATTCCCAAAGGAAGCGGTCGCTCCGAGTCTTCGAAATGCTTCGGCTGCGACCAACTGGTAACCCAAAAATACCCGATCACGCCGAGTAGGATCAAAATTATGACGGTGAGAGTTATCCGATTCATATTCTCCATCCCATCGCTGTTTTAAGGCCCCCGATATCGCTACCGAAGGCCCGTAACACCATACATATATCGAAGCATCAAACGGTCAATCCGTTCTTTTACTGCCCCAGAAAAACAGCGCCACCGTTCCCGGACCGGTGTGGCTTCCGATGGTAGCTCCGATCGAAAACAAGTGGATCGGTCCATCGATTTTGGGGAATTTTTCTTCTACCATCCTCAGCAGTTCCCTGGCGTCCTCTTCACAGAGGGAATGGCTGATAAAAACACGGCCGCTATAGTCTTTTCCATCATCGGCAAACTGAAGCATTTTTTCAACAGTACGCCGGAGCACTTTCTTTTTCGTCCGTACTTTCTCTCTCGGAATCAGATGCCCCTCAAAATCCACGTTCAGAAGCGGACAGATATTCAGCATGGTTCCGATCGCTCCGGCCGTCCGGGACACTCGTCCGCCGCGAATATAATACGTCAGGTCGGTAGAAAAAAACCAATGATGGAGATTCAGTTTGTGTTCCTCGCCCCACTGATAAACCTCTTCAATTCCGATACCGGCATCTCTCATATCAGCCAGCTTGTCCACCAGTAAACCGAATCCGCTGGAAGCCGCCAGTGAATCCAGTACAAAAATCTTCCGATCCGGATACTCCTCCTCGACAATCTCCTTGGCGATCATGGCAGAATTGTAAGTGCCGGACAACCCACTCGATAACGTCACATGCAACAGATCGCGTCCGTCGGACAACACACCGCGGAAATAATCGGTGTATTCATTGATCGTCACCTGTGAGGTCTTGGTTGTCGAACCGGCATCCATCCGGCGAAAAAGCTCCGCCGCCGATATCGTCTTCCCGAGATCATCCGGATAGTCTTTCCCATCCAACTCAAAATGAAAGCTCAGGTATATGATATCCCTCTCTTTGAAATAAGCCTCTGAAAGATCAGCGGCCGAGCAACAGCTCAACTGAAAATCGCTCATAAACCTTCCCCTTTTTACATCTTCCTAGTAATTTGGTTTTTCCCTGTCGTCTTTGCCAAATACAGCAGATCATCCACCTGCCGCAGCGCGTAGCGCGGACGCATCCCGTTACACCGATCCACCCCACCGCTGATCGTAACCCGAAACTCGGGGTTCTCCATAAATCTCATTTTTTCCACTTCCTGACGAACCTTCTCGGCACGCTCGTAGGAAGTATCAAAATCCTCATCATGGAACACTCCGACGAACTCCTCGCCACCATACCGTGCGGCAATCTCTCCCTCTTCGATCTCACCGACGGCGTTATTCAGACAGGCCGCCACCTCTCGCAAAACCTTGTCTCCGAAGAGATGTCCATAGGTATCATTGGTCTTTTTGAAATCGTCCACGTCAAACATAAACAGACAATGCAGATCCTCTGCCGGCGCCCGCATCACATCCTCTTCCAGCATACGGAACAGCTCCCGTCGGTTATAGAGACCGGTCAGCTCATCGTGAATGGTCATGGACTCCAGTTTTTTGACCAGCTTTTCATTCTCCGCGTACTGATCGTGATAAGCCTGGACCGTCAAACTCGAAATCAGATAAATACAAAACGCATTCAGGATAAACGACATCAGCACATCGATCCGCCACGCACCGTCACTCATCGGTGTCACCCATTCGGGAAATACCGAAAACGCCAACTCGAAGGTAGTGGCCATCGCAATGACCGACAGAATATACATGATCCTGCGTGTACTTCTCTTCGAAATCGTCGGAACGATGACATACAACCCTGTCAGAAAATACAGTGTCATACCGCTCCGTATCCCGCCGCAGAAAAAAAACGTCACAGGCAACAGGATAAAATCCAAAACGATACACAACAGAATATGGCAAATCGCTTCATTTTCCAGGAAGAATGTCAATATCATGATAGCTATCAACGCCAGAAGACACCCCAACGTTGACAGCGAAGCACCCGGGCCCAGTCCTTCGATGATCGTGAAGACGGCAGAAAACAGCGCCGTCAGTGATCCGGCCACCAGAACGATCATAAATACTCTGGAATCCATCGGCTTCTCAGCCCAATATTGCTTCTGTTTTTTGAGCATGGCAACCTTCCTGAAAAATGAAACCGAGAGTCTCCGGGCATCTCACCCGGAAACTCTCGAATACATAATTACAACTGAGGTCCTGCCGGAACCAGTGCTTTCCCAGCGTCGTTTCCGGTATACTTTTTAAAGTTCTTGATGAACCGGTCAGCCAGATCCTTTGCTTTTTTATCCCATTCGGACGGATCTGCATAGGTATCTCTCGGATCGAGAATTCCGGCATCCACACCAGGAAGGGAAGTCGGTACTTCGAAATTGAAGATCGGAATTGTCTTGGTCTCTGCCTTCAATACATCCCCGTTCAGAATCGCGTCGATGATACCGCGGGTATCCTTGATGGAAATTCTCTTTCCGGTTCCGTTCCATCCGGTATTTACCAGATATGCCTTGGCACCGCTGGCCTTCATCCTCTTCACCAGTTCCTCGCCGTATTTGGTCGGATGAAGCTCGAGGAATGCCTGTCCGAAGCAAGCCGAGAAGGTCGGTGTCGGCTCGGTGATACCACGCTCGGTACCGGCAAGCTTAGCGGTAAAACCGCTCAGGAAATAATACTGTGTCTGTTCCGGAGTCAGGATCGATACCGGCGGAAGTACGCCAAACGCATCCGCCGAAAGGAAGATTACGTTATCGGCTGCCGGGCCGGCGGAAACCGGATTGACATTCAGTACGATCTTCTCGATATGATCGATCGGATAGGATACACGGGTGTTCTCCGTAACACTCTTATCCGCGAAATCAATTTTTCCGCTTCCATCTACCGTGACATTCTCGAGAAGGGCATTTCTCTTGATGGCGTTGTAGATATCAGGCTCACTTTCCTTGTCCAGATTGATAACCTTCGCATAGCAACCACCCTCGAAGTTGAACACACCGTTGTCGTCCCAACCGTGCTCATCATCACCGATGAGAAGTCTCTTCGGATCCGTGGAAAGCGTTGTTTTTCCGGTACCGGACAGACCGAAGAAGATGGCGGTATTTTTACCCTGCATATCGGTATTGGCCGAGCAGTGCATCGCTGCGATACCCTTCAACGGCAGGTAGTAATTCATCATGGAGAAGATACCCTTCTTCATCTCGCCTCCGTACCAGGTGTTGATGATAACCTGCTCACGGGAAGTGATGTTGAATACTACAGCAGTCTCAGAGTTGAGGCCCAGCTCCTTGTAATTCTCAACCTTAGCCTTGGATGCGTTATAAACAACGAAATCAGGCTCAAATTTCTCAAGCTCCTCAGCAGTCGGCTGAATGAACATGTTCTTGATGAAAT
>JAFYBS010000157.1 GCA_017540125.1 Eubacterium sp. | reverse complement strand
TACTTGATATTCTTTACATAGTCAAACACCATGTCGTACCGCAGATCGTATTCCCAACCCTCGACCGCATCGGTCGTATCAATGATAATATGCGGTATGTCCTTCTCCGCATCGTAGTCAAATTCATCCTTTTCCACCAGCGCATCGTAGATTTTGAAGCCAAGTGAAATGATGATGGTCGCCGCCAGCACGATCCATCCGACGACGCCGAGAATACCGCAGATCATCGCCACAAATCCACCGGCCGCTGCACATCCTGCCCCCGCGGCAATACCGAATACGAGCAGTTCTGCGCCTGCCTTTATCATGAAAAACAGTCCGACATTTCCCAGAACCAGCCCGGCTATAGAGCCCACCAGCCCGATGCCGGCACTGATCAGCGAGGACATGGTCTGGAAGTCCATACAGAACTGACGAAACGCCGATGTCTTGGTCACCGCGTCAAAGTTTTCCTTTGCCACATTGGCACGAGTCTTGGCATCTGTGTATACCACTTCTTCGTCAAAGAGCGACTGATCCACAGCACCCCAGATGGGAACCCCCTTCACGCGCTCTTCCCGCATTTTCTCCTGCAGATATGACATTCTCTGGTACAAAAACGCATAGGTCTTGTCCGTCGTGTTCAGGTATCCGGCCAGCAGACTGAGCCCCTGATAGCGGAGTACAGCTGTCTCGCCCGGTGTGAGAGCCATGATGACCGGATAGAGCTTCCGGTAGGAGGACACGCTTTTGATCTGTGCGTTTCCGACATCCACGAAAAACTGACCGAGTCCGGTTGAAGCATCAAAGGAATACTGATTCAGCGAATGATACATCGACATCGTGGAGACGATACCGTCCAGATCCTCCTCCTCGAAGCCATCGGTCCGGATGGTCTTTGCTGTATCGGTAAAAAGCTTATCTTCGCCTGTTTTTTCGGCGGTTTCCGCCGCCGAGTCCGATACTTCCGTATTGCCCTCGGCATCGATACGAATGCCGTCTTCGGTCTCGTAAACGCCGCCGGCCGCAGATATCTTCGCCTGCGCAGTGCGGACCTTTTGGGAAAAATCCTGGACAGAGGCTGCCATTCTCCTGGCGGTATCCTGATAGAGTCGATCCATCTCCGCCAGCTGTTCCTTGTCGGCGCCGGCCATAATGTCTACCTGGCCGGCCACCTTGTCGGCCCATTTTTCTCCGTCACGATCCACTACGGCGAGAGCCAGCTGCGTCAGGATCGTGTTGATCATCATCGGTGAGGTACGCATATATAGGTTTTTGATATCCTCTTTTTTGTAGCCTCCCTTGAGAAGATAATCACCGAAGCTGTCACCGCTGCTACCGTCATAATTCATTGTGAACAGATTCAAAAAATCCTTCGCGTAGCGCGCACCCTTCATGCCGTCGGCTTCGTTTTCCGACGCCTCGGCCGCCGCCACCATGATCTCGTCGACATGCTCGGAGAGGTCAAACATTGACTGCTCCACGAGTGTTGTGTAGTTGATCTTTTTATAGCCGCCGTTCATCGGCATGATCTTCAGGTCGCGTACCGCTTCGTCCGGATTCGTCGTCGTCGAATAGGCGAGCCAGACCGCCCCACCCTTGGTTCCTTCATTCAGATCCTGCTCCAGAACCTGCCAGCCCGGGTAGTTCATTTTGGCATCCCACACATCCTTAAAACCGCGGATCAGGCGTACCTCCTTGACAAACTTCGTACCCTCCGGATAGGTAGAGGGATCGCCCTGAACCGGCTCCGTTCCGGCCGCACTGCCACTGACAGACACTGCTTCGGACTCCGATTTATCATTCTTTTTTTCGGATGCAGCGAACGTGATTCCGCTGTGAGAAAGTACCTGCATCGGATCGATGCTTGCCATACTAAACATCAGAAATATGGCGAGAAACTGTGCGAAGCGCTTATGCTTTTTCATCTTCATCTGCATCCTCCTTCCCGGCAGTCTCTATGATGCCCTCTGCTTGATCAGCGACACTTCCTTTCCTCCGTCTCGCATAGATAAACACACATACGAGAAGAAGGAGTGTCGGCACTCCGATGATGACAAGTATCTGAAAAGAACCCGTGCCGATCAGGGATGCCAGCGTATTCTGCACGCTGACGGTCTTCTGATCGTACGAAAGAGTCCCGTTATCCGCAAAGAAATAGCCTTGATCATACGCGTATCGATCGATATTCTCGGCAACAATCGCCGATTCATCGCGCTTGGATTCCGCGATATTGACGCCGATCTGTGTGCCCTCGGTCAGGCCTCCGTTTTGGATACGAGCCTGGGATGCTTTTCCGTTCTGGAGACAGAGGTTACTCCTGTCACCGCTGATAAGGTTGTTATTTTTGAGCTTGATCGTGCCCATCACCTTGAAATCCGAGAGAGAATCCACATAGACTCCACCGCCCGCATCGTTTGCCACATTCTTTTCAAACTCCGCATTGTATAGGAAAACACCCTTGCCGCTGATATACATCGCACCGCCGTTTTGATACGCTTTATTGCTTTCCGACTTCATCCGGCTGACCTTCACGATGGCGTCGGTATCAAAGTAGATTCCGCCGCCTTCCTGGGCGAAATTTTGAGTTAAGACATTGTCATCCAGCCGCATCGGCTTATCATCGGAACCGCTGCTTAAGTACATCGCGCCGCCGTAGTCCTTCTCCGCGCTGTTGCCCTTAAAGTTGCATTCGATCAGGGTTAGGCCTCCGTCCTCATTAAAAATGGCCCCGCCCCGGTTCTCCGCCCAGTTCTTTTCAAAGGTCGCATTCCGGATCTCCATCTCCGCATTGTAGCAGGCAATGGCGCCACCGTGGTTTCGCTCGACGGAACCCGTGGCTGCATTGTTATGTACAAACCGTGTTCCGCTGATAAATAACCTGGCATCTTCTCCGTCAATCTTGATCGCACCGCCGTCGTTGGAGGAAGAATTGTTACAGAATGTCACTCCCTCGATATATACGGTCGCTCCGTTCTTGATCTGGATTCCGCCGGCACCGTTGTTGGAGCTGCCTCCGCATATATGGCCTCCGCTCACGGTTCCTACATTGCCCACATCATACTTTTTACCGGGATTGGAGTCCACGAGGGTCAATGTCGCGTTTTTCGCAACATGAAACACCTCGCCGTCATCGATGTATTCGTCTTCCGCCTTGCGCCAGATCGAATATCCGTTCAGGTCGATCGATATATTGCATCCATTCGGAACCAGGATTCCGCCGTCCTGAAAAGCATCTACCTTGCTCGTACTCGACGAGTTCAGATACGGGATATCCTTGTATCGCATATCCGCTCCCATATCGTACTTGTGGAGCACCAACCAGGCTCTGTCGGAACCGTAGGCAAGCGGTGAAGGGTACTGGGTACGCATTTCCTTCGATCTCGCGTTCCAGTTGGACTCGAGCCTAATGCTGACCTTCTTGCCCTCCTCGGCACGTGCCACCGCGTAATTCCAGGCAATCGCTGTCTGTGTATAGAAATCCCTGGCCCCGTCCTCGCCCTCGACCATCACACGTGCCATCAACTCGTCATCGCTCGGACACCCTTCGGTCGGATCCGTGAAAATATCTGAAACACCATAATAAATATAGTCAGCGAGCGGCCAGGTCCAAGGCTTGTACCAACGCCATGCCTTTGACTCAATCGGTTTTGCAAGCAAAAACACACCCAACAGCATCGGTGCCAGGATCGCTATACGTATCAGTATTTTTTTACCGTTTCTTTTCATAGGCATCCTCCTGTAGCTTCGGAAAGTTTCCGATCTGTTTCAGACCGTTTCACTTATATAACCGATATTTCAGCCCGCAGGTTGCAAAAAAATAGCGAGATGACTTCAGCCTAACATCATCCCATGCATAATACCACATATCATACCCTCTTTGTCCCTGAACGATTCCGCAATCCGAATTATACCATAAATCTCCGTTTTCCACAAGACTTCTTCTCCTCCGTCACCATCTATCAATCGGATTTTTCCCGGAGGAAATATCACGGTTTTGGCGAAAACCATCCAAGACGGCTGTAAAGCTGCTTAGCGTCCGGCATTCCGAAAATATAACCCGCGATGTCATTGTAGGCGATGTCGATGATGATGATCACGCCCAGGGCGATAAAGATGCGGGAAAATGCCTTTTCGCCGATTTTTTTCCGCAGCCACCCGAGCGCGGGAATGATCACATAGAACAGCATGCAACCGGACAACGCGAATACAAGCACCGACCGCAGGCAGATATAGCCATTGATATTGCCGAAGTTCAGCTTTTCCGTGTTGTAGTCCCAGCCCCAATAGCCGCCGTTGACGCGATCCAGAATGAAGCCTGTAATATACTCAAGCACCCCGCAGAGCGCGCCGCTCACCAGGAACACCAGCCACGGTCTTTTCGTCAGCTTTCGGCAAGTAAAGTACATTAGCACACCACCCAGACAGTAGATGTCAATCCATGGCCCGAAACCGGTGTTCCTCATGACGAACAGCCCATCATAGTTATACATGTAGAACAGTGTCTCGTAAATCCAGCCGAAGATACCCGCGCAGACGATGATTCCCATAATCATTGCAACATCAGTTTTGTCGTTTGCCGGCTCCCTCTGAAGCTTCATATTCTCATTCTCCATTACGCTTCCTTCGCTTTTACCCAAGCAATTCTCCAATCCTGTCAAAATCAAAATCGTCCAAAGCCTCGCGGATCCCCGCTAACTTCTCTTCCTCTCCCTCCGGGAGCCGGTATTTCGACAGTTTGTCGAGCATGCTCTCGATACCGGCATCGTCACAATCCTCAGCAAATTCTCTTATCCTGTCTTTGCTGTCCTGTAGTTTTTCCTCTTCTATCATCGGAAGATCACTGTCTTCTGCTTCTTTCTGTACTTCCAACAGCGGAGCGAGCGCTCTCCCGACCGCCAACGTACGGTTCATAAGTCCTTCCAGTTCGGCATCCAGCGTCGCGGTGTCACCGGCCTTTCCGGCATCCTCGAGTTGCTGTGCCAGTTCTCCGATCTCCGATGCCCCGATAATTCTCGAGGTGCTCTTCAGCGCATGGATCTTGATCACAGCATTTTTAACGTCACCCGCTCCATAGAGTTCCCGTATTTCTTTCACGGACTTATCCGCCATACCGACATACACCTTCAGTGTCTGCAGATATGCCTCCACATCTCCTCCGTTATTAATGACACCTTTTTCCGTATTAATTTCATCAATCTGTGACAGGAAGTCCGGAAGCGCCAAATCGCTCTCCGACTCTTCCATTCCGTCATCGTCATCGGCATCCAGTATCTTGTCATCCGGCAGATACCGGATCAGCATCGTTTCAAGATGATCGGTATCGATCGGCTTGGTCAGATAATCATCAAATCCCGCATCGATATACTGCTCCCTGGCACCGGAAACGGCATTCGCCGTCAAACAGATGGAAGGTGTATGAAGATTCGGGTTTTTCTCCTGTGAGCGCATCTCTTGCAGCGTTTCAATACCATCCTTGCCGGGCATCATATGATCGAAAAAGATCACATCATATTTTTTATCATAGGCAAGTGTCAGTCCCTCATCACCGTCGTTTGCCGTGTCTATTTTTATTCTTGTCTGCTTCAAAAGGCTCTTGAACACCATGAGATTCATGGGGTTATCGTCGATCACAAGGACTTCCGCGTCCGGCGCGATCAGCTTTTCTTTATATACTTTTCTCTTACCGAGCAGTTGCTGATAGGCCGACTCATAATCGCCGAGTTCTTCCCACCTTACGACCTTCTGCTTCAGGACAAAGGAGAACTTCGATCCCTTGCCGTACTCGCTCTCCACATGCATCGTAGAGCCCATCAGTTGCAGAAGCTTCTCGGTGATATTCATCCCCAGACCGGTTCCCTCAATATTGCGGTTCCGCTTCTCCTCGATACGGTCAAACTGTTCAAACAACCGATGGATGTCCTCCGGCAGGATCCCGATACCGGTATCCTCCACGGCCACATGAAAATAGACATGATCCGGATCATCATCCTTCTTCTCGAAATCCATATGGAAAGTAACTGTTCCCTTTTCGGTATACTTTACCGCGTTCGTCAGCATATTGGTGATAACCTGCTTCACACGGATCTCATCTCCGTAGAGAACCTTGGGCATCGATGGATTGAGATCAAGCGCGATCAACAGGCCTTTTTCATCGGCACGTGTCTGTATCATATTGACAAGATCATTGATGACCGAAGAAAGATCGTAGGTCACCTCGTTGATCTCCATCTTGCCGGCCTCGATCTTGGAAAAATCAAGAATGTTGTTAACCAGACCGAGAAGCGTATTACCGGCGCTCCTCACACTCTCAGAATACGCGATGATATTCGCGTCCTCACTCTCCCTGAGGATCATCTCGTTCATACCGAGCACCGCATTGATCGGCGTACGGATCTCATGAGACATGTTGGCGAGGAAATTGCTTTTCGCCTGCGTCGCCTCCTCCGCGACCGCCTTCTCAATCTCGAGCTCATGCACCATGGTTTTTTCATAGAATATACAGTTTTCCCTGCGGTTAAAGCCGTTGTGGATGGCGATCGCCATCTGTCGGCAGTTCTCATAACCGCAGCAGGTACAGTTAATCTGACGGTCCTCTTCACTTCGCTTATTCATCGACAGATAGATAGCCTCAAATTCATCTTCCGTCGGAATCTCATACCGACACTCGTCAGAGCGGTCGGTATATCCCCTCAGATAATCATCGAGATTCAGGGATTCAAACTGCCTGTTAAACTCCTTCAGACGCTCCTCCGGTGTGTCCGGTCTCGACCACGCGTCACCGCTGTCCGCCTTCTTGGACTCCTCGCGTATATCCAAAAGAGCATAGAGAGCGTCATCCGTCCTTGACTTGTCCGGGTTAACCGCTGTACCGCAGATACATCCTCTTGCGCAGTTCAGTGCGTCGATAAACAAAAATGGTGTCTTGTCATTTTTAATACGATCGGTATTCATATGGAGCCACTCATAAAGATGTCGTTCTCCCTCAACCTGGCGGATATACACCTGATCGCCCAAAAACCAACGGACGTTCTCGGCCAGTCCGCCCGGCGTGGGATAGTAGGATCCCAGACCGTACTCGATCTCGCTGTGGATGGATTCTCCGTGAATTCCGTGTTCCCTGACATACCGCATCAGATGTTCAAACGTCACGTTGTACTGAACCAGGCCTTCGTTGTGCGGATCCTCCATCTCGATCTTTTTGGCAATACAGGGGCTTATGAACGCGAATCGGTCCGTGATACCGAGCTCTTTCCTGGCGTAGATTGCCGAGCACATCAAAGGACTCTGCACCGGGAAGAGCTTGGGCAGAAGTTCCGGAATATATCTCTCAATATAGGAAACAAGCGCCGGACAGGGCTGCGAAATCCCGCCGACGAAGCCATTTTTCTCGATATAATTCAGATAGCCCCATGTTGTGATATCCGCTCCGAAGGATACACTGATAATGTGGTTTGCCCCCAAAGCCTTCAGACCACCGAGGACGCTTTCGTATTCATCCGGATAGTTCGCCTTAAATGCGGGCGCAAGCAAAAGAGAAATCGATTCCCCGTTCTCAAGATCGCGAAAGAAGCGTTCCGTGTCGTCCTCAAACTCCCTGGCGCCGTGAACGCATACATCGATACAGCTGCCGCAAGCTACGCACTTGCTTCCGTCAACCTCAATCTTCGCATGTCCGTCCTCCATCGTGGAGATACATGCCCCGATGGCGCTGCAGACATTGATACATTTATTACATCCTATACAGTGTTCATTTGTATAGACGATGCTTTTACTCATCTTTTTTCTACCTTGCCTTTCAACGATGTCTATCCCTTGCGAAGCACCTTTACCTTCGATACTTTTTTCGCCTTGTGTCCGATTTCATCCGTGATTGAATACTTAATCTTATACCGGCCCGGATTTCTCGTATTCACCTTATAAACCCATATATACCGGTTCAGATAAGGCGGCCGGTAAAACACATCCGTTTCAACAAGCTTTGTCGCGTCACAACCGGTCGAGTTCACGGCGGTCACACCCTCTTTGGCCTTGAATTTTTTACCGTACTTTATCGTCCTGAATTTCTTTACACCCCGTATCTCCGGCTTTTTCTTTTTATAGGGATTGTTATCATCCGGGTCCGTCGGATCCCAGCCGCTGTAACCGGTAACCTGTATCGTCTTGGGTTTACCCAACGGCCCCGGCTTGGCAGAATTATAGACGGTGACCGGCGTACCCGACGGAACCTTTTCATAAATCCACTTGGCATCCGCCACGGTAAGTCTCACACAACCATGCGAAGCCAGAGTCCCCAGCTTGTTATACTCACGATAACACTGGGCCGCGCTGTTACAGGAATAATACCATACAGAATGAAATAACACCCTGCCTGTTATCCTGGAACAATACTGACCGTAGGAAGAGCCCATAAGTACGTGCCAGCGCATCTTCTCTCCGAGAGGAAAGGTACCGGTGGGCGTAGCCCAGCCGGGAGAACATGTCATCGCTTTTTTCGGCTTATATTTCCCCTTGACATACTTATATACTGTTACCGTGCAGCATTGCTTATTGATCTTTATTTTGTACTTCGGCTTATCGCCGGTTGCCTTTGCTTCGCTTACGGAAAAAGTACCTGCAAAGAGAACCGCCGCGATCAAAACGCCGATTGCACGGACCGCTGTTTTCGAAACATTTTTACTCATAATAATACTCACCTACTGTACTACATCAACGGCGCGACTACTCTCAACAAGCCGTCGATCAATCGGTGGAAACCACCGAAGGTTACCTCCTCCTCTGTAATCCGTTTGCACTCCTTACAACAGCCTTCGCGTGAACAAAGCCCGGGGTATACTCATACACCTTCACGCCTGCTTTGATAAACTCCCATTCAACCATTATACAAAAATAGCCCCGCAGATGCAAGGGCTATTTTCATCACTTCCTGTTTTGTTTCCCGCGATTTGTCGATTCCCGCTTACTCGTTCGGAGTCTCACCGCCACTAAATTGTACAGAATTTTTCCTTCGGAAAAATACGCCGATCAGTCTCGTTCCTCTTTTTCACCGCGAACGAATGCCGTCATGATCATCAGAATGCCGATGATCGAAACGAAACATACGACGATCAGCACGATCTGAATCGCGGAAAAGGAGGAACTCACCATACTGGCAGTCGTCGAACCCGCTACGTTGGTCTGTTCTCCGCCGCTGAAATCCGCGAACAAAAGCAGTCCTCCCGATGTGAGCATCACCGCCAGGCAGGCTGCCAGACTGATGGCCCGCCGCATCGTCATCCTGACCGGTTTTCTGCGGGGATACTTCGCCGCGTCCTCGATCCACTCCGGATCAACTTCCTGCAGGCTTTCCCATATCTTTTCTCCGTTCATATCGGTGTCCTCCTGTTTGCTACTTCCCATCGTGAAAGATAACCTTCACTTATTTAACCGACATTTCTTCCCCCGGGTTGCAAACGCTTTACAATTTTTATACTCACCGGATGCCGGCTTCCTCCAGACGCTTTTCCAGCTCCTTCCGGAGTCGCATTAACATGGACTTTACCTTGCTTTCCGAGTAGCCGTACCGCTTTCCGATGTCCTTCACCTCATCGTTATAAAAATAACGTCTCAGGAAAACCCGCCGTTTATCCACCGTGAGGCCCCCTAAAAATGCGTTGATCTCCGCGATCAACATATTCTCGCTGACACCCTCCAGTGTGGTATCGGCCCCGGGCACGCACTCGTTCAGTTCTCCGGTGAGCGAGACGATCTCCGCCGATCGCTTCTGTGCGCTCATTTTTTTATAGACATCGATAGAGAGGCCGCGAACGATTCGCGCCAAATAGGCGAAAAAGTACGTCCGCGGTTCGTTGGGCGGTATGGTATTCCAGGTTCGCATGTAGGTATCGTTCACGCACTCCTCCGCCGATCCCGCGTCTCCCACAACACGAAAGGAAAGAGTGTGAAGGCCCTTTCCGTATTTCAGCGAGGTTTCATGGATCGCCTGT